>CAXQRU010000062.1:0-7839 GCA_964226685.1 Polaribacter sp.
ATTCACCAGCTCGCGCCATTGATCATCGCTACGTTTTTTCATGGGTTAACCTCTTTTGAATAGTCAAAACAGTAATGTAGGGCGATTAAATCATCGTGGGTAGTGTGTGATTGCTTTGGCGCTTACTTAACGTTGACAAAAACGATGGTGGATATAGCAAGTAACAAAAGTAAAACAAGGCCATTACCAACGATTAATTTGGTTCGCAGCTTGAGTGCGCTGAGCATACTAAAACTCCATTGATTGACTGATCTATAAAGGGGTTTGCACACATAACCGCGCCAAAAGCAAGGTTATCCTATTGAGGCTAGCATAGAGACGTAAAGCCTGCCAGTTAGCGGGCTGTGTTTTTTTGATCAATTGTTTTTATTATTGAACACCCATGGCTTGCTTGGCCAGCCAGTATTTGAGCGAAGACTGTTGATTGACGTAACTCAAACCCGTATTACGAAGCCAGCGAATAGGCAAGGCGGTTTGCCCAAAGAGCTGTTTAAAGGCGGTCATACTGTGCATCATCTGCTTGTTATGGGGCTTGCGACTGCGTTGATAACGAGCCAAAATCGATGGCTCACTTATGGGCAGGCCTCTCGCCCGCGCGCGCTCAATTTCATGACAGAGACTGGCAACATCCAAAAACCCCAAATTCACGCCTTGACCCGCCAGGGGGTGAATCACATGAGCCGCATCACCCGCCAGTGCTAGGCCCGGGCGAAAATATTGCGTGCTGTGAAAACGTTTTAGTGGAATCATGTATCTCTGATCAGCCAATTCCACCTGCCCCAACCGATACTGAAAAGCCCTTGAAAGACGCTGATTAAACTCATCTTCATCGCAAGCCATTAACGACTGGGCCAGCGCATCATCGGCAGACCAAACAATTGAGCAATAGTGCTGGCTCTCATGGGCCAAAGGTAAAAAGGCCAACGGGCCAGTGGGCAAAAAGTTTTGCCAAGCGGTTTGTTGATGCGGCTTTTCGGTTCTGACGGTAGCGATAATCGCTTGCTGATGGTAACTGACAAATTCCTCTTTAAAATTAGCCAACTTACGAATGGCGGATTGGCTGCCATCGGTGGCAATAATCAAGGGAGCCGACACAATCTGCTCACCGACCGTTAAGCGCTGGGCCTCAAGCTCGGTCACTGCCTGCCCCCAAAGGCTGCTGATATTAGGGGCACGATTGATGCGAGCCATCAGAGCGTTGAGCAGCTCTCGCTGTTCAACAATATGACCTAAGGCGCCCACACCCAGCTCTTGGGCCGAAAATTCAATATGAGCGGTGCCATCGTGATCCCAAACATACATCGATTGATAAGCACCGAGCCTAGAACTTGGAATATCTTGCCATACCTGGCACTGCTCTAGCAGCGCTTGCGAAGCAGCCGTGAGGGCGACCACCCGAGGGTCAAAACTATCGGGCGAACTGGCTTGGGGAGGCTCAGGCGTTTTTTGGTCTACCAGTAAAATAGAGAGTGGCGTAGTTTGGGAGAGCCTCAAAGCCAGCGCGCTGCCCACAAGGCCCGCTCCGACAATAATGATATCAGCGTTCATCGCGCCCCCATTAATTGCTTACCCAACTGCTGCTGGGCACTGGGCACCAACTGCAAGCCCATCAAACCAAGCTGCCTTGCGACGGACGGCGCCCAATGTGAATTTGAAAATAACTTAACCAGCAAGCCCGTGAGTGACCATGTGCGCTCTTGATCGTCGATACGTGCCTGGTAATAATCCAATAGCGTCGATAGTCTCCCTGGTTGTTTGCGGTCGACCCATTTGCACAACGCCTCGCAATCTCGCAAAGCCAAATTGAGGCCTTGCCCCGCCACCGGATGTAAAAAATGCGCCGCATTGCCCATCAACGCAATGGATGAGCGTACCTGCTCCCTCGCAAAGATGGCATGCAAAGGGTAGGCTTGGCGCTGACCAATTTGAGTGATGCGCCCCGCTCGATAGCCCAATTGATTTTGGATCGCGTCGATGCACTCATCATTCGTTATCGAAAGCAATCTGGCTTGCTGCTCGATCGGCTGAGTCCAGACCACAGCCGCTCGCGGCCTGCCTTGATAATGCGATAAAGGCAGCAGTGCCAATGGCCCATTGGCGGTGAAACGCTCGTAAGCAATATGCTCATGCGGGCGATCCAAGGCAACTGTGGTGACCAGCGCCGTTTGCTTAAAATCTTTGGACTCCACCTGAATACCTAAGGATCGCCTTAAGGGCGACTGAGCACCGTCGGCAATAATCGCCAAATCAACCGGAAGTGACTGCCCATCACTTAGCTCCAATTGCGCCCCACTGTGGGTTGCTTGAAGAGCGATAACATCAACAGGTTGGTGCAAGGTAACGCGACTTTGCGCGAGTTTGGCGGCAAGACCCGTATAAAGGTGGTGATTTTCGCAGACATAACCCAGAGCAGGCGTTTTGAAGCGCTGGTGATCGATCACTGAGCCAAACAAATGCCCTTGATCCGACACCTGCACCTGCAAAATGGGGGTTGCTTGTCGCTCGATGGCATCCCATAGCTGAAAACGCTGTAAGATTTTTTGACTACCCACACTCAGCGCTGTCGCTCGCACATCAAACTGATCTATATGCTCAGGTGCTGGCTGCGCCTCAATCAGATGAACCTCAAAATCAGGCTCTAGCATCAGTGCCAGGCATTGGCCCACAAGACCCGCGCCAACAATGGCTATTCGTGCCATCAGCTTTTGCGCTTTTTCATGAGCTTTTCAATGGCCTCGACGGTTTTAGGTACCTTTGCAGACAGTACATCACAACCGGTTTTGGTAATGACCACATCGTCCTCAATACGCACACCAATGCCACGCCATTTTTTGGCAACGCTCGCATCATCTGGCGCGATGTAAATACCTGGCTCAACCGTCATCACCATGCCCGGCTCTAGCTCTCGCCATTGCCCCTCAATTTTATAATCGCCCACATCGTGAACATCCATACCCAGCCAGTGGCCAATACGATGCATATAGAATTGTTTATAGGCACCACTCTCAATGAGCGCTGAACTTTCGCCTTTTAATAGGCCAAGCTCTATCAAGCCCTCAGTGATGACTTTTACAGAAGCTTCATGGGGAGCATCCCAATGATTGCCAGGGCGAATAACCTCAATAGCGGCGAGCTGCGCCTTCAACACCAAGTTATAAATGGCTTTTTGTTCTTTAGAAAAAACACCGTTAACTGGGAATGTACGGGTAATATCCGAAGCGTAATAGTCAAACTCAGCGCCGGCATCAATCAATACTAACTCACCATCGCGCATGGCTCGATTATTATCGTTGTAATGAAGAATACAGGCGTTGGGGCCAGAGCCGACAATGGCATTGTAAGCTTGGTGGCGCGCCCCCTCTTGCACAAACTGATACAACAGCTCAGCTTCCAGTTGGTATTCATACACCCCTGCCGCCGCCTTTTTCATGGCATTGATATGCCCCTTGGCGGCAATATCGCAAGCCTGTTGCATCAAGCGAATTTCAGCGGCACTCTTTTTTAAGCGAAGGTCATGCAAAAAATGATCGAGATTAAGTAGCTCGCCCGGAGGGGTGGCACCAGAGCGAACCCTGGCCCGAATGGTATTAATCCAGCCCATGACTTGCTGGTCAAATTGTTGATCGCGACCGAGCGAGTAATAAATGCGTTCGCGGCCCTCGATCAGCCCAGGTAAAATGTCATCGATATCTGTGATAGGAAAAGCGTCGTCTACCTGCAGCTCCTTGCATACACCTTCTGGCCCTAATCGATAACCATCCCAGATTTCTCGCTCTCGATCGCGCTCACGACAAAACATCACATATTCGCCATGACTTCGACCCGGCACCAACACCATCACGGCCGATGGTTCACTAAAGCCTGTTAAATAATAAAAATCGCTATCTTGGCGATAGGGGTATTCGGCATCTCGATTGCGAATGTGAGTGGGCGCGGCCGATAGAATCGCAATACTATTGGGTTCCATCTGCGCCATTAAGTTGGCTCGCCGTCGAGCAAACTCTTGTTTCGTGATGGTTAATGACATGACTAATGCAAGTTAATGTTTTTTGTGCTGAGTAGCTCTTTGTTGTGCTCGGTAAAAAAGTCGAGCGCGACAATGCGAACATACTCGGTCAGTTGAAAAAAATCCGCCTCTTCAGCTTCGTTACTTTTGGCGCCGGTGGCATCCGCTTGGGTGATGGCCGCAAAGTCTCGCAAAGCTTCAGCACCCTCTGCTGACACTCTGTGATTTTCGGTAAAACCCGCACTAGCGAAACCTTCAAGAAAACCTCGGCACCAATCAGAAAGGCCAATGATACGCTCTTCAAGGGAAGCTTCATCATTGGGGAGCAATAAGGTTAGGGTGTAATCCCCACAGGAGAACTCTTCAAGGGTCGCTTCATACAAATTGCCAAGTGCCATTTTTAGCGTTTCACTGGGAACATCATTAGTATCCATCAACTCCACCGCGGTCGTCACCCACTGCTCGTGAGACATCCTAGCGCCACCGGCAAATTTACCACTGATGTAACCGTGCAATTCGGCTGGGCTATTTAAAGCACCAATCATCACAAATGCATTGCTAAATTCATCAAAACCGAACACATGCTTCTCGGCCATACCCAACCCTTATCGTCTGTAGAGGGTCAGTTTATAAGGATGCTCAGATTAAGTCTAGCGCTACTCTTAAAAACTCCCAAGCATACCTATTCCGGGCGCTCTATCTTAAATGAAGAACTAAGACCCGCGTAACTTGCACCGCCCAATCGCGCGAGTGGATTAATCACTTCTGGCGCAATTGTCATCCTGGAACCCTCAGCCTCAACTGCCTCATCACAAACATAAACACTCAACAACTCACAATAGATAATACCTTGCTGATTAGGCCCAATCTCATGCATATCAAACAGTTTGCACCGATAAGCGACCGGACACTGCTCGATACGGGCAAGACCATTTTCAAAAGGCACCAAGCGAAGCCCCAAAGCGTCAACTTCGGATTGACCATATTCCATAGTGGCAGAACTATCCGTGACCGCCGGCGCCTGCTCAATATTAGCAATATGGATCACACACTCTCGCCCTGATGCCAAATTATGGCGGGTATCTTTGAGCGAGCCATCGGGCTTTTTCCCAATCGACAACACAACCAAAGCCGGATCAGAACAAAGGGCTGTAAAATACGAAAAGGGAGCCAGATTGCTCGAACCATTATCGTTCTCCGTCAACACCCAAGCGATAGGCCTTGGGATAATGGTTTGGGTCATCATATGATAACGCTGCAGGGGTTTTAAATCGGCAAATTGAATAATCATGTTGAACTCTTGTATTGGGTCATAGTCTCAAAGAAACACTTACTAACAATAAATCATTATGACACTTTACCGTAACTTCATCGCGTTTTTTAGCTCCTTCTTCGTCAACACCCCCGTCAGCTTTTACCAAGGCCAATCCAAAGAGGGCGTAGCGCCCAGCCTGTGGACACTGACCCTATCACAAGTGACAACCTGGATTTTCGCACGCTCATTAATGACCACCGCAGCCCTGGGTTATGCCTACGGCCTATCTGGCGTCTTGGCCTACGCCGCCTATTATCTGAGCTTTATCACCGGCGCGCACATTATTGATAGCCTTCGATTTAAAAAAGGCTACGGCAATATACAGAGTTTTATGCAGGCAACGTTTGGACGCCTGGGTGAGCAGCTATTTAATGTCGTCATCAGCTTACGCCTTGTGAGCGAAGTCTTTGCGAACTTATTAGTGATTGGCGTCATTTTTGGGGCCGTTGGCACCACAGGAAACACCCTCAGCATTATTTTAGTCGCGGTGTTAACCCTCGTGTATTCCGCCACGGGTGGCTTATATGCCGCCCTAAAAACGGACGTGCTCCAAGCCTTATTGACCATCGGCACCATTGTTTGTCTATTGGTGGCCATGCTGTTTCATAGCGAATTTGCTGTTGAGGCCATCGTCAATTCTTCGAATGAGATGAATGCCGGCTGGATTCTGCTGTTAGTGGCCTTTTTGCAAGTATGGAGCTACCCCATGCACGACCCTGTGATGACCGACCGAGGCTTCTTAGTCGATCGCGAAACCACGAAGCGCTCATTTTATTATGCGGGCATTATTTCGATTTTATGCATTATGGCCTTTGGTATTTTGGGGGTGTTTGCTGGGCTTGAACAACAAGCAGGGGAATCAGTGGTATCCACATTAACACGTTTATTTTCACAGCCTGTGATGATTTTATTTAACCTAGCATTGATTATCTCGGCCATCTCAACATTAGACTCCACCTACTCCAGCGCCGCCAAATTAATAGCGGTCGATATGAAATTAGTGAAGCCCACCGTGGCCAATGGCCGCTGGATTATGGTCATTTTTTTATTAGCCGGCCTACCTTTTGTCTTTTGGGGAGGCAACGATCTCTATGATGCCGTTGCCGTCAGCGGCACGGCCTCCATGTTTTTAACGCCCGTGGTGCTATTTAGCATTTGGGGCAGCATGCAGGTTAAACCTTGGGCCTTGATCGTGAGCTTCACCGCCGCCATGGCAGCGGGCATCATTTATCTACTAGAAGGCAGCGGTGCGATTCAATGGGTCGGCCCCGCTTTTGATGTCGAACATAAATACACAAAACTTCTGATTCTTTGCGCCTTGGTGGCAATCATTGGCTGCGCGAGCTTTTTGTTAGCGCGAATTCGACGTGATTAAAATCTTCGAAAGCCCAATTCTAGTATTTGGTGGCCCGTATTCCAATCTACAGGCCACCCAAGCGCTAAGATTAGCGGCAGAGGATCTGAACATTGAACCCAGCCACTGCATTTGCACGGGTGATGCCATCGCTTACTGCGCCCAGCCCAATGAAACAATTGATGAGCTGCGAGACTGGGGCATCAACTTAATCGCAGGCAACTGCGAGCAAGCCATCGTCCAAGATGCCTTAGATTGTGGCTGCGGCTTTGAACAAGGCTCCACCTGCGACGCACTTTCTGCCCAGTGGTTTGAATTTTCTAAACATCATATTTCGTTTGAGAATCGTCAATGGTTGGCCACATTGCCAGGCAGCTTGCGCTTTCAATTTTATGGGCTTGCAGGTTTGGTGTTTCACGGCAGCCCCAAACAAACCAACCAATTTTTATTTCCCTCCTCACTCGAGGAAGAATTTGAACAAGCTGTAAACCAAGAGTCCGCCCGTTTATTGTTAGGCGGCCATAGCGGCTTGCCTTTTACACGGCAGTTAAATTCTGGAGCCATTTGGCACAATGCCGGCGCGATTGGCATGCCCGCTAACGATGGCTCTAAAAACACCTGGTACAGCATCATTAGCCAAAGCGGTTCAAAGCTTGTGATTGAAACCCGAGCATTACACTATCCCTTTGCACAAGCCGCGCAAAAAATGCGAGAGCTCGGTTTGGATAATGGCTATTGCCAAGCGCTTGAAAGCGGCTTATGGCCAAGTATTGATGTCTTACCCAAGGAAGATGCCAGACGTGCTGGCGAAGCGCTATCGCCATTAAGAACAGAGCATCAATGCTAGCTCTCCACTCTAATGAAACACTCAGTTTTTGATAATAATATTGCGCCAGAAATATCCACAAACAAAAATAAGCTGAACCGACTTACCACTCACCTGAGTATGTATCTAAAACATACTCACCCGACAATTCGGTTTTAATATTTGTTAAAACTTCTTCAATACATGGGTTTATCATATTTTTGACCAACAAAGCCTTAACAACTGGCTTAATTGATTGATTTTCAAGCAAAACTAGACTCGCCTCACCGTTTTTAGCCGATTTATTCGAGACAAACCCTCATTCTTGTTACATGTAGATCGGAAGAGCACACGTCTGA
>CAXQRU010000063.1:0-11497 GCA_964226685.1 Polaribacter sp.
TGGAGTTCAGACGTGTGCTCTTCCGATCTATTTGACTTTGATTACCGACCAAGTCCACAAGGGAAGAAACTTGGCGGCTCTAATTCGTAACTGTGATGCAATGGGGGTAGACACAGTCCATACCGTCGTCCCCAAAGCAGGTTATCAATATTATCGAGGAACGGCTTTGGGAACAGAGAAGTGGGTGAATGTTGAATTTCATGATTGTATTACCGATGCCATTCACCACTCAAAAAGCCAAGGTATGCAAATACTGGCCGCACACCTTTCCGCCGATGCCATTCATTACAAAGAAGTTGACTATACACAGCCAACAGCAATAGTGTTAGGCACTGAAAAACAAGGAGTTAGTGATGAAGCCTTGGGTATGGCAGACCACCACATCACTATTCCAATGATGGGCATGGTAGATTCTCTAAATGTTTCTGTCGCATGCGGAATTATACTCTCCGAGGCCTGCTACCAGAGGCAAAAAGCCGGTTATCAAAGCCCTGCATTAGACACTGAAGCCTACAAAAAGCGATTATTTGAGTGGCTACAACCCGAAATGGCTCTTTATTGTCAAGAGAGAGGTTTGTTGTACCCAGAGCTGGATGATGAGGGCGATCTAGTCAATGCGAGTGAATGGTATCAAAAAGTAAGAGCTCAATAAAAAAGGCCAGGCTATCTGGGGGGAGAGAGCCTGGCTATAAGACCATTAGGAGTAAAACTTCAACACTGTCCTCATAGAGGTCACTGCGACAGCAGCACTTTTAGGGGAAAGCGATACTGTATTTTAAGTATGGTACAGACTTGTGATTTTGCTAGTCAGTTTTTAAACGTTTTCGAGCTAAGGTTACCATCCGTGGTATTAATCGTTTATATAATCAAGTATTTGCATTAAATAAAATTGATAATCCAATGATTTTAATCGGGTTTGTTTTTCGTAATGCTGAGTGTTCGATAGATAATATTGTCTAACTTATTTGCGGTAGAACTTCTGTCGACCACATCGTCGATGTGTTTACGAAATTGCGGGAGCTTATTTAAGCCGACCTTAAATTCGTGACATATAGGCTCGTATTCCAAATCATGATCTTGAACACTCAGCTTGCTGAGTTCTGAAAGCTCTTTCGTTATCATGCTTATGATGTCATAGACCATATCTTTTCCTTGAATACTACTACTTTCCCAATAAGCTTGGTCAAGGGTGGCATGTAGCTCTTCTAAGAGCGGAATAGTGTGGGTTATAGATAACGTCATTGACACCTCTTAATTGGTAATTATTGTCTATAGTATAGACAGGATCTAAAGTATTGTAGTTGCGAGTCGATACTTAGATTAAAACCAGCGCATGAGGAGCAAATCGGTGAGGTTTTTATTAATCGCGTGTTTTTTGTTGAGTGGCTGCACGATCGACCACACTTTGATGACAACTCGCTATCACGCAGGCGAATTGGGTATTTATAACCAGCAAATGGTGTATAGAGATCGTTCTTTTACGCTGCCTGCCAACTCCAAAATATTAATTGGTAATCTATCAGGTTATTACCCCACACCCATGACTCATCCTGTGGCTCAGGAGTTAGAACAACACTTTCTACGACATTTTGTTCGAGTTGATTTAGCCCCACCAGATCTATCACAAAAACAACTCAATCGCCTGGCCAAGAAAGAACATGATTTTCTAGTGACGATAGAGTTGGTGCATAAAGAAGATGCTGTCGATCGTGATTTGGATGGTAAAGAGCGATGGCTTTTTAATGAGCTCTACTTTGACACAACAAAAGTTAAAGTAGTAATTTACGACGCCAGAAGTTGTCAATTACTGGATGTAGCCCTTATTGACGCCCGATCTGGTTTGCTTTTGCCAATAGATAAAAATTATTCCAGTCTATTGCGGGAAGGAATTGCCCTTTATGCCGCAAGCCTGTCTCATAGAGGATTCGTTGGACTTCAAAACCCATCAGGCTTGGCTCGATAATCACTACATATTTGGATAATTCGGGCCGCCAGCACCCTCTGGAGTCACCCAGGTAATATTTTGGCTGGGATCTTTGATATCACAAGCTTTACAATGCACACAGTTTTGAGCATTAATTTGAAACTTGGGAGCATTGCCATCCATTACTATCTCATAGACTCCAGCAGGACAATAACGTTGTGCAGGTTCATCGTACTTGGGTAAGTTGACTTCAACAGGGATGCTTTCCTGTTTGAGCTGCAAGTGAACGGGTTGATCTTCTTCGTGGTTAGTGTTGGATAAAAACACTGATGACAAACGATCAAAACTTAAGACACCGTCAGGTTTTGGATAGTGAATAGGGGTACTTTCGCTCGCCAGTTTCAATGTTGCATAATCCGGGGTTTTATCATGCAATGTCCAAGGCAAGTTGCCATTGAATATATTTAAATCGATAAAGCTATAAGCTCCACCTAAAAAATTACCCCATTTATGCAGAGCCGGGCCAAAGTTTCTCTGAGTATGAAGCTCTTTATAGGCCCATGAATGCTGATAGGCATCGGCGTATTGAGTTAAATTTTGTTGCACTAGGTCTTTCTGACATGCTTCAACGATAACCTCAGCCGCTAGCATGCCAGATTTCATGGCAGTGTGAGTGCCTTTGATTTTTGCATTATTGAGGGTGCCGGCGTTATCGCCAAGTAATAGGCCTCCTGCAAAATGCATAACTGGTTGGGATTGAAGCCCGCCCTTAACAATGGTTCTGGCTCCATAACAAATACGTTCGCCACCTTGCAAATAACGCGCTATTTCCGGGTGATGCTTGAAGCGTTGGAATTCTTCAAAAGGGCTAAGATAAGGATTAGAGTAAGACAAATCAGTCACAAGCCCAACCACAACTTGTTGTTGGTCTAAATGGTATAAAAATCCACCTCCACCCGTGTTGGATTCGCTAAGAGGCCAACCAGAGGTATGAACGACTAAGCCCTCTTTGTAGTCGCTATTATCCACTTTCCAAAGCTCTTTAATTCCCAAACCGTAGTGTTGAGGATCTTTGTCATTATCGAGTTGAAAGTGGTGTATCAGCTTCTTGCCAAGATGACCTCGAGAGCCTTCCGCAAACAAAGTATATTTAGCTAAAAGCGCCATGCCCTGGACATAACTTGCTTTTGACTCTCCCGTTCGAGCAACACCCATATCACCTGTGATAATGCCTTGAACTTGATTGCTCTCATTAATGATGACATCAGAGGCTGTAAAGCCAGGAAAAATGTCCACCTCTAGCGCTTCTGCTTGGGCCGCTAACCATCGACAAAGGTTCCCCAAACTCACAATGTAGTTACCTTTATTGTTGAAAGTCTTAGGTGCAAAGAAATGGGGTATTTTCCGAGCTGTTTGTGCGTTATTGAGCCATAAGATCTTGTCCTCTGACACAGGAACCGTCAAGGGCGCACCTCGCTCTGACCAATCTGGAAAAAGCTCATCGAGTGCTTTGCTCTCAATAACGGCACCGGATAAAATATGAGCGCCTACTTCGGAGCCTTTTTCGACAACACAGACGCTAAGCGCAGAATCTAATTGTTTGATCCGACAGGCAGCCGATAAACCAGCCGGGCCTGCGCCAACGATTACGACATCATACTCCATTGATTCTCTATCAGTGTCAGTCATCGTATTTCTCCGGTAAAAAGTAGCACTATTAGAAAGAATAGACTATCAGCTTTTGGCAAATAAAGAAAAGTGGATATCACCAGGTAGCCATGTTATAAAAAGATCATTAATCACAGATGGAGTCAAAATGAAGGCCTTAGTTACGGTGAAAAGAGTGGTTGACTACAATGTTAAAGTCCGACCAAAAGCGGATGGTAGCGATGTCGACATCGTGAATGCCAAAATGTCCATGAACCCGTTTTGTGAAATTGCGGTTGAAGAGGCAGTGAGGTTAAAAGAGCAGGGAATTGTTAGTGAGATTGTGGTTGTCAGCATTGGTCCCCAGCAATCCCAAGAACAGTTACGCTCAGCCTTAGCTTTAGGTTGTGATCGAGCAATCTTAATTGATTACTCTGATCCAATAGAACCATTGTCAATTGCCAAGTGTTTGAAAAAAATTGTAGAAAAGGAACAAGCTGACCTCGTTTTAATGGGTAAGCAGTCTATTGATGGAGATAATAATCAAACGGGGCAAATGCTGGCTGCATTATTAGATCGGCCACAAGGAACCTTCGCTTCGCAGGTTGTCATCAATGATGGCAAAGTACAAGTTACCCGTGAAATTGACGGAGGCTTACAAACCGTAGAACTTGAGCTACCAGCAATTATCACCACTGATTTACGGCTAAATGAACCACGATACGCCGCCTTGCCTAATATTATGAAAGCTAAGAAAAAACCCTTAGAAGTGCTCTCTGTAAGCGAGCTTGGAATTGAGATGACTCAACGAGTAACCACCCTATCGGTTGAACCCCCAGCCCAAAGGCAAGCAGGCATTAAGGTAGCTAATGTGGATGAGTTGATTGAAAAATTAAAAATGGAGGCAAAAGTACTATGAGTATATTGGTTGTTGCAGAACATAGTCACCAAGAACTTGCTCCATGTGTTCGCCATGTTATTGAAGCGGCAAAGTGTATTGGTAATACTATCGATGTCTTAGTTATAGGGCATCAGTGCCAAAAGGCTGCTGAACAAGCCGCCAAGTTAGCTGGCGTTACGTCCATAAAATTAGCCGACCATGCTGTTTATGAACATCAACTACCTGAAACCGTAGCACCATTAATTGCGGAAGTCGCCAAAAATTACACACATGTTTTGATGGCGGCCACCACCACAGGTAAAAACACCTTGCCCAGAAGTGCGGCATTGATGGATGTACAGGCAATCTCTGATGTGATTGCTGTGATAGATGCTGATACCTTTAAGCGGCCGATTTATGCAGGTAATGTCATTGCCACAGTGAAGAGCAGCGATGATATCAAATGCTTGACAATAAGAGCGACAGCCTTTGATGCAACGCCAACCATTGATAGTGACGCTAAAATTTCAACTATCGACACAGTGGTCAACCAAAGTGCGTCAAAATTTGTCAAGGAAGCATTGGCCGAAAGCGATCGCCCTGAGCTCACTGCGGCGAAAATCGTGGTATCGGGTGGTAGGGGAGTGAAGAATAAAGAGAATTTTGACCTAATTTACCAGTTGGCTGACAAGCTGGGTGCCGCTGTAGGTGCTTCGCGTGCTGCAGTTGATGCTGGTTACGTTCCCAATGATATGCAAGTCGGTCAAACGGGAAAAATTGTCGCTCCTGAGCTTTATATTGCCATTGGGATATCTGGTGCGATTCAGCATTTAGCTGGGATGAAAGACAGCAAAGTGATTGTCGCCATCAACAATGACGAAGATGCCCCCATTTTTCAAGTTGCTGATTATGGGTTGGTGTCGGATTTGTTTGAGGCTGTGCCTGAACTTACTGGAAAGCTGTAAGCTATGGCCAGCGAAAGCTGGCCATAGACCTCAAACCTGGTAATTATTTGCTCGCTTCTTCTGGAGCTGCTTCAGACTTTTCTTCAATGATTTCAGCTTCAGCTGCGTTGTATTGAGCTTCAGCTGCCTCTACCGCTTCAGTAGCAATCTCTTGAGCTTCGGCCGCTGTCTCTTCTGCAGCTTCTTGAATTTCAGCTGCGGCTTCAACTGCCTCAGAGGCTACTTCTTGAGCAGCTTCTGCAGAGGCCTCTGCGGCTTGAGCAGCTGTTTCTTGAGTTGCTTCAATAGCCTGTGAGGCTGACTCTTGAATGGGCTCAGGTGTCTGAGTAACTGCGTTTTCTGTCGATTCAACGACTTTATCTTTTTCAGGTGTATCAATATTGGCTGAATCTGAGTCTTTCGAACAGCCACTAATCATTGCTACAATAGCTAGTGCTGAGATAAGTGTCAATTTCATGGTTCTCTCCTAATGTGATGTTGTTGGTTTGTGAGCCGATTTATTGGCTAGATCGATCATACATCCACAGCCTAGGAGAATAAATACATAAAACCATCATTTACGTAAAATTATGATATAACCAACAAGTTCGGGTCACTTAATTCTTTATGACAGTTAAACAGTTTGAATCAATTTCACTATACTTAGGCGTAGGCGGTCTAATTTTGTTCATGTTATTCATTGTGTGGGATCTAGCAAAAACCTCAAAGGCAGGAAAATTTGGTACTATAGTTCTCTTTAGTGCCTTAGGATTAGGTTTAGTAGGGTTTATTGTTAAAACAGTTTTAGTTGAGTTTATCGAAAAATAGCGAGAAACTGCGCCATCACAACATATATAGGTTTTTAAATTGGTTAATCAACTATTTACGCCTGAGCTTAAGGTGCAAAAGCAGCGCTCTATTATGCGTGAAACAGACGCTAGAGTGGCAAAGTACAGTCGGCGGGGTGTTATATTTAGCTTGGTTGCTTTTGCTGTCTCCATGGTGGTTGGAAATTACGCAAATGCAAAGCCTGTCATGGTATACATTTTGGCGGCAGGTCTGATTTTTTTTAGTTGCATCCGAAGTTATTATCTGTTTCGTTTTGATACTATATACGCCAGAGGCCCCAATCGCTGGCGAAACACCTATTTCTTTATCTCTTTGGCCGGTGCAAGCTGGTGGAGCTTTATGGTGGTCAATGTCACCTTGACCATCGGTCTAACTGGAGAGACTCCCTTACTTTGGATATACACAGCCGTCTTTTTTTCTAGTGTGGCCTACGTTTTTGCACCCTATAAAAAATTTTTGAGCATGTATCTTTTTGTGGGCCTTATTCCACCCGCCGCAGCCGCAGTAATTTTGGGTGACCACCTAAGCCTTTTGTTTGGTCTAGTAATGCTTATTTTATTCTTGATGCTGCACCATCAAGGGCAAGTGATCTGTAAACAGTATTGGGATCGGTTACAAGCAAACTATGATTTAGCAAAGCGAGCAAGTGCCTTAGAAGCAGAGCGAATAGACACACAAAGCTCAATTGCCAATAACCAAGTGTTTTTAAATACTCTTGGGAAAGAGTTGAGAGTTTCCTTTAATGATGTATTAGGCACCTTATCTCTTTTGGAGCACTCCACACTCAACAGTGAGCAACAGCATTTATTATCCTTAACGTATCAGCAAACTCAGCGTCAATCAGTCATGATTAATAATGTGCTGGAGTTTGCCAATATCAGTGAAAATGAATTTAATCTGGATCACTCTATTATCAACCCAAGGGTGCAGATTGAGAATATTTTGGACTTGCTAAGTAACGGCGCTCACCGACATGGTATAGAGTTGTACTCAGTTTTTACTCAAGAACTGCCTATTCGAATTCGATGTGATGGTTATCGATTTGACCAAATCATTACTAATCTTTTAACCAGTGCTTTTGATTTTTGCGATAGGGGAGAGCTGATCGTTCGTGCAAGTTATACCTATTTAAACAATAAAGAGGGGCGAGTACGAGTAGAAGTTGTTAACGTTGCGCCAAAAACAACTCATGAGGATTGGCTAATTAATCCATTTGACCCGCATGCTGCTTCAGATATTCATTTTGGCTTAAACCTGGCAATTGCCAAAAAAATCGCTGAACATATGGGAGGCAGTGTAGGAGTAGAAAAAACTGCTACCACGGGTCTGCGATTTTGGATGACGGCCGTTGTTGAGACTGTTGCTAAAAATTCTCCGGATATTCAAGAGGTCCCGAAACTCACTGGCAAGCGAATTTTGCTATTTCGCCCCCCTTCCAAAATTGCGAGTACGTTTATTCAAACCCTCAATAATTGGGGTTTAGAGGTAGAGACTGTGAATGAGATTGAGAGAGGGATTGCTCGTTTGCATAGCGCATCAAATAATAAACCATTTTCTGGCGTATTTATTTATACAAACTTAGATAGCCTTGAATCGATTGATTTCGCGGATCAAATCGCCTCTGACCCCAAACTCGCTGCAGTGTCAATAATTCTTGTGATTAGTCAAATACAGCGTCAAAAAGACCCAGTGATTAAACATCTCAATCAATACCCTGAAACACAAATTCTCTACAAACCTATACAACATAAAAATGTATTAAAATTATTGAAAAGCCAGTTAACTCCAGTAAGTGGCAACGTTTCAGAAGAAGCTCATCATGAATCCAACTGGCTTCTCGGAAAATCAGTGTTGTTATTTCAATGCGAAGAAATTGAAATGGCTGTAGCTGAAGGAATGTTAAGTAAGCTAGGTTGTAAGGTATATCAGGCGAACAGCTTGCCAGACGCGGTAGATCTCAGTGTTGACAAACCGTTTGATGTATTAATTACAGAAAGCCACCTGCCTGACACAGATATCAAATCCTTATTGCTTAAAATCAAAGAAAACCAAATGCGATTAAGCGGTAAAAAAATACCTATACTAGCACTGTCTGGCCGTATTGAGGGCGCACAAACTACCTATTGTTTATCCTGTGGTGTGGATGATTTTATTGACAAGCCTCTACGTTTTGAGGAACTTGAGGAAATGCTACAACGTTGGATTGGTCGCAAAGAGGTCTCTGAATCGGCTTAATTTTAGCTAAAGGTAGCCACAATTGGGCAGTGATCGGATGGTTTCTCCATCGCTCGGATCTCATGATCGATAATTAATTGCTGGCATCGATCAGATAACACATTGCTTGTTAGAATTAGATCAATTCTAAGACCGCTTTTTGGGGTTTTTTCAAAGCCTTTACTTCTATAGTCGAACCAACTAAGCCGCTCTTGATGATTATCACCTGAAAAGTGATCGATGGTGTCTGTTAGCCCCCATTGCTTCAGTTGATCAAGCCACTGTCTTTCTTCAGGAAGGAAGCTGCATTTCCCAGAATTTAACCAGCGCTTTTTATTATCTTCTCCAATACCAACATCCTCATCAAATGGCGCGACATTCATATCTCCAAGGAGTATTAATGGATTGTTTGGTGAGTAAGTTGATAGGGACTTGTATACATTTTCATAAAAACGCTGCTTATTTGGGAATTTTTCAGGGTGATCACGGCTTTCTCCCTGTGGGAAGTACCCGTTCATGATCACACAATCACCAAAAGTAGGGGAGTGGGCAGTAGCCTTTATAAACCGTCGTTGGGCATTAGTCTCTTCGCCAATAAAGCCTTTTTGAATATCTTTCATGGGCCTTTTAGATAAAAGTGCCACTCCATAATGGGTTTTTTGCCCATAAAAATAGGCGTGATAACCAAGACTATTAATTATGTCTTCAGGAAACTCTTCATCTTGAACTTTAGTTTCTTGAAGACCAATAACATCGGGCTGATATTTATTAATAAGCGCCACTAGCTGATGTATTCGCGTACGAATACTATTAATGTTAAATGAGATGACTTTCATTTATCGAGAGTCAGCCAATTTACCACTCGTGATATCAATAAAATCAGCTAATATTAAGCCGGCTTCCCTCAAAATCGCATCGTCTTTGGTGTCAATGACTGTAGTATTTGCATTTTGCTGGAGTTTTTCTTGTCGTTTTTTATCGGCTTCCCTTAATTCTTCAATAGACTTATAGGGTTCTTCTCCTTTGCTGACCCGTTTTTTATTTGCTATAGACAGGGTTCTACTCTCTAATGCTTTTTGCTCACGAATGCGCACTTCCTCATTGAGTGATAACTCTTGTTTTTTATCAATTTCGTCAGCCAGTGCCGACTGTTCCTGTATGAATACAAAATCTGGGTCAGTTGCTATTCGATCTTGGTGAGCTTTCTTAAGCGCTTCGATAATACTATTAACCCTCTGGTAGGGTCTGTAAGCTGCTGGAGAAATTGTGTCCCAGGGGAGGGCAGATTGATAGGTATTTTCACCAACCTTTTCAGTATCGATAACTTCTGGCATCAAAATGTCGGGAATGACTCCTCTATGTTGGGTACTTTCTCCTGACACCCGATAAAATTTTGACTCAGTCACTTTCAATTTTTCATATTCACCCAAATCTTTAATGGTTTGTACCGTGCCTTTTCCAAAAGATTGAGATCCAACGATAATGGCACGATTATAATCTTGTAATGCCCCGGCTAAAATTTCAGAAGCAGAGGCGCTCAAGCGGTTGACCAATACCACCATGGGGCCTCGATAATAAGCAGGGGAGTAGGAGCGTTCAACACCTCCAAATAAACTGCCTGCTTTTCGAATCTGAACCACTGGGCCTCTATCGATAAAAAGATCAGTCAACGCAGTTGCTTCACTTAAGGCTCCACCACCATTGTTTCGTAAATCTAAAATAATCCCGTCGACGTTTTCACTAACCAATTCTTGAATTAATTTTTTAACGTCTTTAGAGGTACTTTTGACGTTGCTTTCATTACGTCTTATCGCTTCAAAATCGAGATAAAATGCAGGAAGACTGATAACGCCGATACGATAGGTTTTATGCTGACCTTTAATTTCAAAGGTTGCCTTTTGGGCATCTTGATCCTCAAGTTCTATCTTATCTCGCACGATTGCAATGGTACGTGGAAGAGCATCGGGGCCATCGCCAGAAACAACACTTAATCGAACAGTCGTACCTTTGTCACCACGAATTAAGTCGACCACATCATCGAGTCGCCAGCCCACAACGTTGACCATATCTTTATTGCCTTGGGCAACACCAATAATTTTGTCCGCAGGCT
Organism: Polaribacter sp.; assembly: GCA_964226685.1. Lineage (GTDB taxonomy): Bacteria > Pseudomonadota > Gammaproteobacteria > Pseudomonadales > Cellvibrionaceae > CAXQRU01. The sequence continues at coordinate 10,569 of CAXQRU010000063.1, forward strand.
TAAGCTCTCCCTGTTTTGAAGCCGGGCCACCGCCTACTATTCTTAATACTTTTGTATATTCGTCTTCAGTTTGCAAAACAGCACCAATGCCTTCGAGTGACAGGGACATATTAATGTAGAAATTCTTAGTAACCCGTGGAGACATATAACTGGTGTGAGGGTCATATAACTCAGTAAATGAGTTAATATAAACTTCATAAACATCTTCACTAGTTTGTCTGCGAATTCGATCTAATTGATTCGTGTAGTTTTTTAGCAGTTGTTTTCGCGCATCAGCAACATCTTCGCCGGAGAGCTTTTGAGCGAGTAGGGAAGACTTGAGTCGCTTACGCCAAGCATCCTCAGCTTGGCTCTTGTTGGCATGCCAGCTATCTTTATCTCCAATATGGATACTTTCTTCACGAGTAAAGTCAAAAAGGAAATTATCATTATTGAGTAAATTGATTGCAAATGAGAGCCTTTCTATTAACCGCTCTCTAAAACGGTCATAGATGATAAAGGCAGCTTTGTTGTCGCCTTGTTTAAGTAGATCATCTAACTTCGTCTTATAAACCGAAAAGTCATCAATATCAGTCTTGAGGAAAAACATTTTTCCGGGATCGAGGTTATTGATATAACTATTAAATAAATCGGTTGATAGGGCATCATCGAGCTTCATATCGCGATAATGCTCATCTTTGAGCAAACTAATGATCTTTATGGTAGTCGCTTGGTAGTGACTCGCATCCTTAAGTTCGGGCAGATTGGCAGAAGCCAGTGAAGATAAGACGATAATAAGAACCGCTGAAAAGAATCGAATATTAGTAATCATGAAACCACACTTTTAAACATATAAGCCTACTATACCATAGACAAAAATAAGGTGAACTAGTTGCTTACCACGGTAAGCTCAAAATCATCAATTTAACAGATCGGAAGAGCACACGTCT
>CAXQRU010000064.1:0-14784 GCA_964226685.1 Polaribacter sp.
CGATTAAAAAATATGATAAAACAAGCCAGCACAACTCTATCTGAATACGAAAGACAGCTGGCTATGGTAAAAACGACTGAGAGCGTTCACAAAGCTACCAAAGCCATTACTGATAATTATGCTTCGAACAACTCGACTTTACTAAGCGCCAAAGAATCATTGGATCGTATTAGGCAAAAACAGCAAGATATCGATAATAAAATGGCAGCAAGTGAAATACTGGAACACGAACTGGAAGAAAGCAGTTTGACAAACAAACTCAAAGAGGCAGGCATTATTCAAGAGAACGACAAAGCTAAGAATGTCCTTGCCCACATAAAGGAGAAAAAAAGCTAATGTTTGGTTTTATAAAAAGACTTTTCCAATCGAAAGAAAATAACGAGGGTCGTACGCTCTCTCATCCATGTGATCTTCGTCAAGGTGATTTTGTAAAGTTTCAATTTTTACCTCAACCCGAAGTTTGTGGAAATTTATTTGAAGTGAATAAAGTCAATACTTATCGGTACGATGGCGTAGAGTACCCCGAAATGATCCTCAAAGACGGCAAGGGAAACATTATCTTTATGATGATTGAAGAAGAAGATGGTGAGGAATACATTGGCTTGAGCAAAAAAGTTCCCACTGCCATGATTAGAAACATTATCCCACAAACCTCACTAGATTCAATTTTGCAAGAAGGCACTGGGCTTAGACTTCAAATTTCGCAAAAACCGGAGGGGTTTGAACCATGGCTTGCAAACTCCTATACAGAAACCGACGAATACCGAGGCATTTTTTCAAAAGGCGATGGCCGCTCTGGGCAAAAAGGCGCAGATGAACACTTTAAATCGCACCATCTAACAGACCCCTCGGATGAGTATGCCCTAGAAATTGAAGTGTATGGCACTGGTGAAATTGAGCTCAGCACAACTGTTTATCATGACATCAATGTCATTGATGAGATTCTACCTGGCAGTTTGGAGGAACAATCATGAAAACATCCATTACTTTAGCAAAAAAATATTTTATTGTGTAAATGGTAATTTTGGCTTATGCATAAAAAAAGTAGCGGTCAATGGGAGCGGCAAAAAAAAGCAGCAAAAGCGACACAAATTGCTTTCGATTTGGAACAAAAAGCGGCACTATATATACGTGAGCTAGCGGCCAAGGAAGGGTTAACCCCATCTGATCAAATCCGAAAAATGCTCGGATTATCCTACTCACCGCCCAAGAGACCTCGCTTGACGGTATCATTAACACCTGAAGACTACACTCAACTAGGCAAGAAATATAAGCTTGATGCAAAAAATACATTAGAAATCAGGCGAAGAATTATGGACGAATTGATAACACAGACAAATTAGGGGGAAAGACTTGAATATCACACATATGGTTTTAGAAGACTTTGGAAAAGTAGGCGCTTTTATTTTGCTCTATGCCTTCATTGTTTTATTGGCAAGGTGGATTAAGGATCTCCTAACGCCCTACAAAATTAACGAAGAACTGGCTCAAAATGATAACTTTGCGATAGCGCTTGCTATGAGCGGTTATTATTTAGCAACCTCTGCCATTTTTATGGGCTCATTATTTGGTCCTTCTCAAGGGTTTTTAAAAGACCTTACCCTTGTTGGCGGCTATTCATTATTAGGTCTCGTATTCTTAAACTTAGCACGCTGGCTTAACGACAAAATCATACTGACGAAATTTTGCGATACTGAGCACCTTGTAAAAGAGCATAACCTTGGTGTAGGAGCTGTTCACTTCGGAATTTATGTTGCTACAGGGCTGGTAGCGGCTGGCGCAGTTTCAGGAGAAGGCGGCGGCGTTTTATCCGCTGTAATTTTCTTCGCCTTAGGGCAGATATCACTTTTTTTATTCAGTTTTATCTATGATTTTTTTACGCCTTATCATATCCACGAAGAGCTAGAAAAGAAAAATATTGCCGCTGGTGTCGCATTTGGCGGTACGCTCATCGCCCTTGGGATTATTATACTCAATGGCTCCTCTGGGAATTTTGTAAACTGGCAAGAAGATTTACTTCTCTTTGGTATTACCAATGTGACGGCCTTTGTTTTTTTACCTATCGTCCGCTGGGTCATGAACAAACTGGTCATACCCGGCCACAGTCTTAGCCGCGAAATAAAAGAAGACCAAAATATTGGTGCTGGCTTGCTTGAAGCTACGATTGCTATCAGCTTTGCTATTATTTTAGCTCAATTGATCTAAATAACGGAGATATAGCTCATGAAGAGACCTCGATCAGGCTGGCCTAACTATAAAAGCATCAAAAAACGAAGATCAAATAAACCGAGCAGAAAACTCTCTTTGGTATTTTTCTTTTGGGGGGGCATCGGGCTTTTAACCTCATGGCACTTCAACGATACCATAGAAGAAAGAAATTATAACGTAAACCTCGAAGCAATATCTAATACAACATATGCAGCGAGTGTTGGCCCAATCACCACAACAAAATATAAAGAGGTTTATGAAATAAGCTTGCGCACGACAATATTTTATGAAACATCATTTTTTGTTGAGAGTGAGGTTTTAGATGAAAACAAACAATACTTGTACTCCTTTGGTGAAGAGCTCTGGTATGAAAGAGGCTATGACTCCGACGGCTCATGGACAGATACAAAAAACACCTACGAGATGAAAGTAACCTTTGCTAAACCAGGGCGTTACTATTTGAACTTTAAGGCCGAAGACAGCTTCCGACCAAACAAAATCCCTAGAGAGTTATCAATTACCCTTTCCAAAAAACGAGGAAGTGCTTTGCCGCACTTTTGGTTTGGTATTTTATCGATAGTGATTGGCCTGTTTTTATACACAAAGAAAAGCAATACTAGGAAGACAGAGCAATGAGTAGAACTGCAAAACATATGTCAATTTGGTTTATTCTTTTAGGCATCATTTACGCTTATCTTTTTACTTGGGCCTCAAACGGCTATGGCTATATGGGTTATTATGGTTATCATCGAGGCCCCTCTTTTATGTATTGGGGTGGCTCTAACACCTATTACAATAGGGATTTGCGAAGTGGCAGCATAAATGGCTCAAGTGTCCGTGGTGGTGGACCTGGAAGTGGTAAGTAAATTGTGACGTCCAAGCCAGCAGGGAAAAAACAATCCATAGCACTCATTTATGCCGCCTTTATTGCTGGCTTGTGCTCCATTATTTATGAACTACTGATTGCGACCACTGTATCCTATTTTCTTGGCGACAGTGTCAAATACTTTTCCCTAACCATTGGCATCTATATGGCGGCCATGGGCCTTGGTTCATACGTCTCAAAATATATTGATAAAGATTTACTATCTACCTTTATCTTAGCTGAACTCGCCTTGGGGGTTTTAGGCGGCCTTAGTATTCCCGCTCTTTATTTTAGCTATGCTGCCACCGAGTTTTTTATCCCAACGTATATCTTTTTTACCATCAGCATTGGTTTTTTAATTGGCCTTGAAATCCCCTTCCTAACTCGACTCATGGAAACCTACAACACACTCAAGGTCAATATTGCCAACATACTCTCTTTTGATTATCTTGGGGCCCTTATTGCTACCACTTCATTCCCATTCATACTCTTGCCATTTTTTGGAATTTACCAATCTTCGCTGCTTTTTGGGCTAGTGAATATGTCCATCGCCATCGCCCTACTTTGGATGTTTTCAGAAGACATCAAGAGTCGCAATAAACGTCTAAAATCACTCACTATTCTGTCAAGCATTATCCTCATACTTATGATGTTTTTTTCAGGCTCAATGCTAAAACACTGGGATCAAATTTTATATGAGGATCGAATCGTTCATAGCGAACAATCTCAATATCAACGCATTATCTTAACAAAAGATAGAGATGATATAAGACTCTACCTGGATGGAAATTTACAGTTTTCATCCATTGATGAATATCGTTATCATGAAGCATTAGTTGTTGTTCCTATGGCCTTAAAAAAACAAGCAGCAACGCGTGTGCTCTTACTTGGCGCTGGCGATGGCTTAGCCGTGCGGGAACTGCTCAAATACCCAGACATAGAAGAAATCGTATTAGTCGATTTAGACCAAAAAATTATCGACCTAGCTAACACTAACCCCTACTTAACGAACATTAACCAAAAAAGTCTCGCAAACGATAAAGTTGAGATCATCATAGCCGATGCTTTCACTTATCTAGCCAATAATGCACAAGACTTTGACCTGATTATTTGTGACCTACCCGACCCCAACAATAATGCACTCGCGAGACTTTATAGCAAGCAATTCTACAAACTCATTCGCAAGAACTTAACACCAAATGGCATCTTCATCACGCAAGCCACTAGCCCCTATTTTGCAAGAGAAGCTTTTTGGAGTATAGCTAAAACCATTGAGGCCAGTGGATTTAGCCATCAATACCCTTACCACGCTTCTATCCCATCCTTTGGTGACTGGGGATTCGTTATGGCCAGTGATATAGCCCTGGATATACAATCGCCCCAAATGACTCAAGAGACTAAATTTTTAGACAAGGACGGCTTTAGCAAGCTATTTATTTTTGAAAAAGATCTTATCACCAAAGACGTAGCAATTAACCACTTAGACCGGCCCGTACTGTTAAATTACTACCTACGCGGCTGGCGCTATTACGCCCATTAATGTTTACCATCTAGGAGTAGGCCAGGAAATACTCAACACTTTTGGATTGCTCTGTAATAATTCATCTTGACTCACCAAAGAATAATCGGCCCCGGCTTGCTCATTCACCACAAGGGAATACCAAATAGAGCCAGCGCCCACATGATGATCGTGATGGTTCAGACCAATCGTTAAAGGCTCGCCTCGCAGCAATAAGACATCGCGATAATGCATCCCAACCGACACGCCATAAGGGTCTTTAATCGCTGGCGAGTGAATTTCTAATAACAAAATCCCTACAGAAGCATCGTCATTTTTAAGCGCTTCAGAAGCCTCGCTTTGAATGGTAAATAAACGCTCTTCTTTATCTGTTACGTCAAAATAATGAAAAACACCTGCATCCCCTTCCCCAAAAACATAAGTGACGGTGTAATTCGGAAACATTGATTGTAAACTGGCTAAAGACACCTTGGTCTTTTTATTTAGAGGCAATGGCCCAAGATGGCTATGGCCTAGCTCTAAAGCGTGCGCGGATATGGATAAACACCAGCCAATCATTACAATGATCTGCGTTACAAACCTAATCATGTTAAAACTCCAGAAACTTAATGAATGCCTTACTAATGAGGGAACTTATACAGCAATAAGGCTTGGTTATAATGATATAAAAATTGATTTCAGCGACAATCTTAATCATCGTAATGTACCAGAATTAAATTTCAACAAATAAAAGGCGGAGGTGAAGATCGTTTTAATGGAGCAAACCAATATCCCGCGTAGAGACCATTGTAGGTATACCAGGCCTAGAAATCAAAAAAGAAGAGCGCAAACAAGGTATATAGGATCAAATTCAGGATCATGATAGGCGTAATGTGATTGCCTTGGCAACTTTCATGGTTGCCCATTGAGGCGCTTTATGGGTATTGATATATTCCAAGAGAGAACATTCACACAGAAGGAAGGGAACAATGAAAACACTTTTAGCCGGCTTATTCGCCGTCAGTCAAATAAGTTATGCCGCGGTTCCAACGGCGGTTAATGATCAACTGACTACCACCATCAACACCCCTATCACCTTTAATACCTCGCAACTACTCGCAAACGACAGCGATACTGATGGCGATGCCCTCAGCATCCTTTTTTTTGATGATTGGGTTAATGGCACCATCAGCTTTGACCGAGCTTCTAACACAGTAACATTTACACCCAATCATAATTTTGAGGGACTGGCCACATTTACCTACACGCTTTCTGATGGCAACGATAATGGCGATTACGGCTTGATGGCTTGGGGACATGTGACAGTGACGGTTGGCGGCAATAACCCCGATCCCAACCCAAATCCTAATCCAGACCCTAACCCCGATCCCAATCCAATCGAAAATACCCCACCTGAAGCGCATCCAGACCAATTAAGCACAACCGTCAACACACCCATTACCATTAGCACCTCTCGCTTGCTAAGCAATGATACCGATGCAGACAACGACCCCTTAAGTATTTTATTTTTCGATGACTGGATGAATTGCACCGTCAACTATGACCAATCTTCCCAGCAGATTATTATCACCCCAAACAATAACTTTGTTGGTGAAGCTAGATTTTTTTACACCTTGAGCGATGGCAAGGACCAAGGAAATTACGAGTTAATGAGCTTTGCAACGGTTACCATTACGGTAGCCGAGGGAACAGATATCAACCACCCACCGATTGCCAATGACGACTTCGCCAGGGTTTCACAAAATACTGCCTTACTCATCAATGAAAGTAATTTATTAGCCAATGATTCAGATAGTGATGCCGGCGATATCATCTCCATTATTTCCGTTCGCGATGCCATCAATGGGCAAGTGACATTTGACTCCGCTAATCGCCAAATTCAATTCACTCCCAACTCAGGATTTACAGGGCCAGCCAGCTTCGCGTATGACATTAGCGATAGCATGAATGCAACCGCCAGTGCGCGAGTCAACATTGATGTGAACAGCAGCCAAGATAGGCAAAACCTGCGCACCTACATCTTTGGCCATAGCCTGATTAATCATGAGTTTGGCGAAGCCAACTATCAAACCAATGTGCCTTACTGGATGTCTCAACTCTCCAAGGCCGATGGCCATCAATACCTCGCCGCAGGCCAATATGGGTTTCTACCTCAGCACGCCAACCTGCCCCCCACCGCTCAATGGGGCTTTGTGGACATGCCCATTGTATGGAATTCAGATACCACCGCTTTTGCCGCCGTTAACTTCGATAGTGTACTGATTACCGCCGCTAATTTTATTCAATATCGAGCGGCCAGCGAACCCTATGAAGGCGACAACCCGACAGGCGCATCGCCCGTCAGCGCCACCTTAGACATTATCGATTGGCTGCAAGCCCAAGAACCAGGCATGACCATTTATCTCTATGAAAATTGGCCCGACATGGCCAGCTTTGGCTTCCCACCCAGCGATACTCAGCTAACGAATTATCATGCTTATGTTCAAGGCGCATTTCATCAGTGGTGGGTGGATTATATTTATCAATTACGAGCAGCCCGCCCCGATATCAACCTACAACTGATATCCGTTGGCCCAATCATCAGTGATCTGCTCACCAACACAGAACTGAGCAATATACCCTTTAACGATCTTTACGAAGATGATGCCCCACACGGGCGAGCAACCTTATACTTTTTAGCGAGCTTAATCACCTATATGCACATGCACAATTCGCCCACGCCGAGCAATTTTGTGGTACCCGAGACCATTCACCCCTTGCTGCGAGACAATTACCATGACATAAGCAATAGGATATGGAATCAATTATTGTTAAGTGGCGCTGTTAGCGAATAAAGGGAGCGGCAGATTGCTAAAAGCATCCAAACCCATCAGGACGATCGATTTGGATGCTAGCGAATGAAAAATTACTCACACACTAAATTAGTAAAGTCACAAGTCAAGACTTGCTCCGCTTGGATCGACAACTCAATAATTTCCGTATCCGGCGTTGGGATCGCTATATTATTGTATTGCTCTGGGTCGTCTGCTTGCGCTGCGCAGCTAAAGGCAATGGTATAATCCCCTGGCTCCACATAGGAAAACATAAAGCTACCATCGTCAGCGACCGTTGTTGCAGAATATGGCTCAATCGCATCGACGGGGACAGGGTTTAATTGCAAAACATTCGGGTCGTACACATCGCTCAATAGCGATGGATTCAAATCATGACCCGGATAGAGATACATCACATTGCCCGCCAGCGGGTCAACCTTGGCATCACAGGGAGCACTGCCATTAAATAAGGTGGTATCAATTGCCCCGCCAATCGTGGCCGCCTGGGCAACTTCAACAATTCTCACACCACGGGGCTTTAAAATATAACGCTCAGGCGTTGGGTTATAGGTTAACGATTTGCGCAAATCAAACTCGACCACAAAGCTTTGCACACCATCGGCCTCGACCGTAAAGCCACCCAACTTCAGCTCATTGCTGGGCTGCTTAATGGGCTTAGTGCCCTCGGCATCGATCACGAACGATGAGTTAACATCACCATCAATCACATGAAGACGCAAATTTTGATAAGTCCCCGCCGGCACCACCAAGTTCTCAAATACCAACAAACTATCTTCACCTTGATAGTCCAATAAATCCATCGTAAAGGTATCTGAATCGACCAAATTCATATTTTCATCTTCAATGGTAAAGGTATCAACCACCACATCCTCACCATCGCGATTTAAAGTAATACGGTCTACCGTAATGGTCACGGAAGTCGCCTCATCTACTGGACTGTCTGAAAGCGCCAAACTGATGGTGCCGGTACTGGGTGAGCTACTGCCACCGCCTCCACAAGCCACCAACAACAAAAAACTGGAATACAGGATTGAGGATTTCATCACACTCGTAATATAACCCCTTTAAGGCTAAGTTTATTCAGTCAACGCATTAATGCAATCAACAACTAAACATCGCATTGTAAGAAGAATTGGGGGGTTATTCTGTTAACTGGTGATGATTCTGCTGATTGGTGGCTGAGGTGGATGGTTTGGGCTATCAAGATTGACTGCCATCTGTGATTTGATAAATCGAAGCTTCTCCTTTCGGCCAATAGCGGACATTCGGAAAATAAAATTGCAGAAGTTCAATTTTTATCAAGAAAAAATAAAACGGCTACCCCTCTCTTTTTCAAGTGATATGTTAGGTCAGGTCGTAACTAATACAATTTAGACCAGCAAACCATGACATTGTTTCAGTCTTGACCATTAACACAGTACTTATACGAAAAGCGCACCACTGTACCATCAGTTCTTTCTAACCAGAAGCACTTGGTTCCATAATCTGCCCTTCGAACAAAGAAATGCTTGATTCCAACACCAATTTTTTTATCAGCTTCAGGATGTTTTAATATTGCACTAGTGAGAAACTTAGAATCAATCTCATCAATTTTTTCTTCAGGAGCATACTTGTTTAACATATCTTTCATGAAACTTAGTGCATCGCCTTTTTTGTCAAAATTCATTCCACCAATTTTTACAGGTTTCGACTTTGCCATAAAAACTCCTCGTAGATAAGGTTATCCCTTCGTTAATTTTCCTTCGTTAATTTTGGTCTCAATAAGCTTATTTATTTCCCTTTTGACCAAAGGTGGAAGATCAAGCATTTCCCACTCTCTTGCGTTAAGTCGTAACAACACTTCATCTTCCGTCATATCACTACGACCATAGAATTCTCCGAGTTCCACAGCACTGGTTCTAGACAAACCTAGGCTAATCAACGATATTAAGGTTTTTGTACTAACCCCAAACTCCAAGAAAAGATCATATGACAGCTCGCTAGGGAACAAACTGTCACAGTCTTTTTCATGAAAAAACTGTCGAAGAACAGACAGGTAGGCTCCTAAATACTTAGGCGCATAGAAGCGTGCAATCTCTTCAACTGAAGCCATGGTTTCTCTAATCAACTTGGGATATGGTATTTCGTTGTCAGAGACATAATTTTTCTTATCCTTTTCTCGTTTTATACGAGCTGAAATCATTTGACCTAAGGTTTTTCCCCGCATCCAGTCCCATGTTGTTAGAGCGCATGGCAGAACTCGTTCTTCAGGCGCAAATACTGGAGCAAGTGTTAAGTTGATAACGTCAAAAATGAATACGAATTGGTCTACCGAGTCATCGTCTTCAGGTGGTAAAGGAAGCAACTCTTCTGGCTCACCAGAGTATTCTCGAAAATAATTCAGCAACCTTTGCAACGCAACGATAGAGATGCCTGGGTTCGCATCAATAATTTCAGGAAACACAGTGATACCATCTAATGTTGGTTTTATGAGTTGTTCTATCTGATTTGCACTCTCTAAATCTATTGTCTTTATTGGCGGAGCATCTTTTAAAGAGCCTTCTCTATACTGCCAACTCATAAGATAGGCTGCTACATGTTCTAGCTTTGGGTCTAAATCTAAAGTTTTCATTTCCATTCGACGTCCAAGATAGGAAGACAACTCTTTGTACTCTTGTACAACACTATCTGTCTCTCGCTTTATTGGATATGCAGTCTTTTGAGGTAACCCACTTGGCCAAACGTCCGTCTTGCTTACATCCACACATACAATATTTCCATTAAAATCTGCTCCCCAACGCCCTGCTCTGCCAGCCAGATTCCAAAAGTCTTGTGGAGACATTTCTTTGCCAATACCTTTTTTAGGGCCTCTCACAATAATGGTTTTACATGCAAGATTGACTCCCTCGATCAAAGTAGATGTGGAAACCAAATACCTAATTTTCCCAGAAGTAAATAGCCTCTCAATTTCTTCCCTCACAATTGAGGGCATGTTTCCGTAATGAAAGGCTACTCCACGCTTTACAATCGGAACAAGTTGATATTTAGGATGAATTATTTTTTTACAGGACTCAGATAGTTCAGCCAACTCACTATCAACCATCTCAGAAAATTCCGAGCTATCTAGACCTTCATAAATTAACGCTGCTATCCTTTCTGCATCGTCTGCCCTATTAACATAAACCAAAGTTCCTGAACTATTTTTTCCTAATGCCAAAGCGATAAACGCCATTTTTTTCTTTATAGTAGTTGGACGATCAAGAAGACTAAATCCACCCAGTTTTTCCAAATTGCCCTTTCCATCAGCAAGCGACAATATCCACTGAGTTGTCTTTCTGGGAACCTGCTCTGCCACCAAAAGGTTTTGAATGACTGTAGATGAACTACTGGGAACAACCGCTCGATTAGCTGCGCGAGGAGCATCTTTTAGCAAATCTTCTGGGTTTTGAGAGTGAGGACTTAAAAACACTACACGACAATCTGGGCTTGCTCGAACCACGCGCTCTAGAGCATCTTGTAAAATAACGCCTCGCCTTTCGTCAGAAACCTTCTGAGCCTCATCAATTATTACAATGTCGAATTTGTGAGGAGACTTATTTGCATTTAGAAAAATATGCAATCTTTCTTGAGTATAGACAGAAATAAAAGGGATTTCTGAATCTGCCAATTCTTTCAAAGGCAAAGAAGTGACTTTAAGTTCTTTAAGGTCGTGGTCAAATTTTAGTTCATTCAACTGCTTCTCTATTTCAGAGACTAAAGCTCTCGTCGGCGCTACAAAAACACAAGAATGACATTTACCATTAGAAAATTGAGTTAAAAGCCAATTCAGTATTATGAAAGTCTTACCTGCCGCTGTGGGCGCAGTCGCAGATAGCCAGTCAGCATTAGCCAACTCTTCCCAGAGATTAACTTGAAAACGGTTTCCAGATAGCGAGTGGTGTGAATTTATGGGGATTTCAGAAATTAGTCGCCTTTTAGTCCACAGCAGTTGCTCAATAACGCCGACACGTTCGCTCAACTGGTCAACAATAAGATCTTTTGCCTTGGCAAGCTCAATCGTTCTGTAATTGGACAACCGAGATAGAACCAAACTTCCTGCATCCTTGTAAATAGGATCATCAGAGTAGCACACAGCACTCTGAGCAATCATCAGAGCATATTCTTGACAGAATCTCTCATTGCTTTCCGCAAGGATGCTTGCAGCAAAAAGCAACTTTTGCCAATCATGAGCTGGTTGTGTTTCCTCTACCTCAAGAGTATTCACACCAAAACTTAATCTAGCAGACCAAATCCTGAGACCATCAAGTTTATCTCTTATTCCAGCATCACTTACAAGCCATTCCTGTAGCTGCGATAAACTCATATCAACTCTCCAACAACTCGAGAAAATAACTACGAAAATCCTCTACTGCCTTCATAGGTACGCAAATAAAGTGAATATCATATTGTTCTATACCTTCCTTACCAATACGGTTCTTTATTTGCTTAAGCCATGCTGGCATTTGCTCCATTAACTTCTTTTCCAATACGGACTCATCATTGTTCAAGCCATCATCAAGATAGGCGTCACTATCAAACCCGACTAAAGCAATACCACAATGTTTTAGAGATAGGGATTTTTCATCATCTAAATTGAAATAACGCTTTAGACCCTCAGTCAGTTTAGGATCTTCAAAATCTGCAAATTCATTAATCAAAAATACATCGCGGGAACGAGCTGCACCCTCAGCATCTGGCTCATTCAAAAATGGAGCTAATGAATCCAAACAGTTTCTAACAGCTGTCGATGCATCAGCATAAAGCTTCGACTCTCCCCAATATACTTTTAAAATACCTGCGTCTCCGCCCTCTGCATAAACACCGTCTGCCCCATGATAATGCATCTCAGACGAAGTCTTAAGGCTCATCTTACAAATTATCTGTGACAAGCCAAGAACGGCTTCGGCAAAAGCAAATACTAACAATTCACCACCTTCACCGCTTTTGCTAAGTGAAGTAAACAACGCTTTTGCTTCGCGTTGTAGCTTAATCAATGCTGCCGTTGAACCTGTTTTAATAAGTTCATTCTTGGCAGCATCAATTCTCTTACGAGGAATTGCGTAATCGACTATCCTGTCCTTTAGAAATTCTGCTAGGGGCTTAAATCTAACACGAGCATTTGCGTCAATTGGCAGCCGATAACAATGAACTGTTGTATTGCAATCGGGAACTGGAATGGAGTCTTTGAGAATTTTCAAGTGAACATCTGTGACTTTTCCACCATCACGAACGGTATCACTTAGAAGCCCCAAAGCATCATCATCTACTGACATGACTTCCCTTTCAAAAAATGGACAAAAAATAGAACCGAAACGACTCTACTGAATCGCTCAATTTTATAAGCTGAATACCCCACCATCATTCTTTATTAATCCTCTTAATACAGCCCTTAACAGAGTTTTAATTCTGTTCGAAACAACAGCACTCAATCAACCATATAAGAAAAAAAGTGGTTGAGCATGATTTTTGCCAATGTCCGCTAAGGACACAAAACAGACCCACAAAACTTTAATCACCCCAAATACCTCCTAACCAACCTAACATTATCCATCTCCCCCCAAAGCGCTTGATTACCCACAATATACAAACGTTGCTTGGCCCTTGAGACGGCGACATTTAAAATATTCACGCTGTCGGCGGCCCAGTGGCGGGCGCCTCGTTGGTTTTCATCTGGGGCGCCGAGCACTAAAATGACCGCCTCGGCTTCTTTGCCTTGAAAGGTATGCACGGTGCCGATGCGTTCATCTAGCCATTTATCCAATTTTTCAATGCCCTGCTGTGCAAATGCGCTGGCGTCATGCTTCAGCAGAATTTTCATCTCCTGCGCGACTTTTCTGAAAGGGGTGATAATAAAAATATCTGGCGTTTCATTGAGGGCGGCGAATAATTGCAGCATTAAGTCTTTTGCAAGGTTGCCCTCTTCTGGGCACCATTTATCGTTTGCGCGGCCTTGAACATCAAACCATTGAGTCTTTCCAAGAATGTTACCGATAGGGGAGTCTTTGGCTTGTTTGGCGTGTACCATTAAGTTGGCGTAGGCCAGTGCATTGCTAATGGAGAACATGGGGTCATCGCAGCGCCGGTGGACGAGCAAGGGGGCACCAATACGCATTTCGCCCGCGCCGTGAGCGATAGTGGCACCGTAGGCATTGGCTCTATCGGCCAGGTCTTGCGTTGATGAGAACGGAGCTAACCAGTCGTCGGCATTGACGCCCATATGCTGGGCGATGCCTTTAATCAATGATAGGGGCAGGCTTTCAACCGACTCGACTTGCAGCGGGTCACCCACGACCATAACGCGCTTTGCTCGCAAGATGGCGCCCGCCGCTTGTTGTGGTGAGGCTTGCCCCGCTTCATCAATCAGTAACCAGCCGAGGCTTTCTGGCGGTAAGTCTCTGAACATACGCTCAACGGAAGCAAAGGTGGTGGAGGCCACAGGCACCAGTAAAAAGAAGCTTGACCAAAGGTGCGGCAACATGGGTAATTTATCGTGCTCAAGCTTCGCGCCTGTTAATACATCAAAGAAAATATTTAGGTTTTGCCTGAGGGCTTGGGCGGAGGCATCGATAAAGGCTTTGTGTAATTGCATCGCCGCGACAAATAACTCATCTCTTACTTGCTGCGCGCTCAATAAAAAATTAGGTGCGAACAGCTGTTGTTCACGGTGGGATTGTTCCCAAAAGTTTTTATTGATTAACTGCTCGCCGCAGTCAACAGCGGCGGCGGCCAGTTTGGATTGCTCAGTGTTGAGCTGCTGTTCTATTTTAGCGCTTTGCTTTTTGGCGGCTTGATAGTGTTTTTGAGCCTCTTCTTGATCCGCGTTTGCGGCCATTTGCGCTTTTATCGCTTGCGCGCAGGCTTGTTGCGCCGACTTCAAATCTTGCAAGACAAGCTCATGCTCAGTTCGCCACTCTCGCCAGGGCTTTAGCCTGAACCATTTGGCAAACCATACTGGCTGAAGCTCAGACGATGTGCTAACACTTTCCTTAGCCAGGGTTAACAGCTGCTTTTGATCAGCAACGGCTTGATCGGCAAGATTTTTTTGAGCCACCAGCTCACTAAATCGTGCCGCTGCATCTTCTTCAAAGGCTTTGGCTTCATTCAATTGTTGCTTTAATTGATCCAACTTAGCTTGCGCTTGATAAGCTTTTTGCACCCGTATTGTCATTTTTTGGGAGGCATTATAGGCCTCTCGAAATTGCGCTCTGGCCTGCTCCCAATTGTGCAGCGCTTCTTGCGGGCTGGATGGGGTGCTCTCATCAATGATCGGCGGTGTGCCATCGTCATCTTTAATGGGGCGGCCCAGAATATAATTAAAGAGATCGGAAGAGCGTCGTGTA
>CAXQRU010000065.1:0-24090 GCA_964226685.1 Polaribacter sp.
TTTACCTTCTAAAACTTTAGATTTTTCAGCTTCTGTTGTCAGCATACATATGGGTGTAAATTTGTATTTGCTATTCTTTTTTACCTCTTTAACAAAGCTAATACCATCCATAATTGGCATATTAACGTCACTAATTATCAAATTAATTTTATCACCATTAAGTTTTGATAATGCATCTTTGCCATCACAAGCCTCAACGACATTATAGCCAGCGCCGCTTAGCGCTGTTCTCAAAACCGTTCTTACAGAGCTTGAATCATCTACTATTAAAATTGTTTTTGTCATTCGTTTCTCCTAAAGAAAAAAGACATCACCATCGCTAGCTTCATCATCTGCACTACCTTCATGAGCTACATTTCTATGCACACCACGTTCAAGGCTAGTACTATATTGATTTTTCATGTATGAATCCCACTGAAGGTTTGATACCGACTCATTAATATTTCCTTTCTCATAAGTCTCATTTGCTTTTTCTATACAGCTCTCAACATGTCTTATATTATTTTGCAAATTACCTAAGACTTGTGACAATCGATCTTGAAATTGTAAGGCTCTCATTGCCTCATTGATATCACTTTTTACTTCTTCACTAATTTGAAGTAGCACTTGCGTAGATGCGGTAGTAACGCGACTTGAATCTTCTACTGCTTCTATCATGACTGATAAAATTTTGTCGGTATCTAAGAATGTTTTCTTGTCTTTTTGCGAGCGCAGTTCAATATCAGACAATGTATTTCCAATTCGATCAACGATGATGGTGACATTGTTAACTATTTCAGCCCCGATTTCATTGGATTTAAATGCTAAACTTCGCACTTCATCGGCAACTACAGCAAACCCCCTCCCGCTTTCACCAGCACGCGCTGCCTCAATGGCTGCATTCAGTGCCAGTAAATTCGTCTGCTCTGCAATACTACTTACTTTGGTTGCCATTTCCTCTAATGGAGCTGCCAAATCACGTAAAATATTAATATCGGCAACTATTTTTTCATTAGATGCCAAAGCATCGGAAAGCGATTTAGAGACTTGGCCCAATTTATTTCTCATATGCTCTCCCAAAGTACTTCCTTCTTCACTGTTAACCGCACTTTGCAAAGCATTTTTTCGATACATTTCCATGGCGACATCCAAGCGCCCAACCATGTTGTTAAACCTTTCAACAACAACATCAATTTCAGTTCGAGAGTCTTCCCTGCAACCTTCAATTTGGCCAAGCCAAATGGAAAATGTTTGATTAAACGATTGATGAATCTCCTCAAGTACCGTTCTGGCATCAGATTCCATCTCTTTTTCTAATGCCTCTACTTTTTTCTGTAAACCAATTTCAATTTCTTTGATACAATGATTTTTTGTCAAAAAACCAATCACAATTCCTGCAACTAAGAAACAAGAAGCAATCAATACTGATAACAAGGTAAACGGCTGACTTACCACCAAAGCAGCAGAAAGCCCCAATATAAAAATACTTGTACGGATAAAACCTGACGTTATTTTTATCATGTGACTTGCATCTCAAATGATCTAAAAAATTATCTATAACGTAATAGTAGTCAAAAATTTGCAATGCAATGTCTTTTTATCCCCCCTAATGCAAAAACCCTATAAAAAACTAGGTTTTTACAATTAAATTATCGTCTCTCTTAAAATACAGAAATTTTTGACGACAAACTTTCAGCAATATCTTGTGGTAACATGTAAAGTTCTGACTACGTAAAGCAAAAAAATCATCAATATGTTGAATAGAAGCCCCCTTTTTTTGTTGATAGCCTTGTTTATAACAGCCTGTAGCTCCCCTCAGTGGCAACCTATTTCTGAGAAAAAAAATAGCCCTTTACTGACAGATACCTATGCACTAATGAGTGATGGCTATCGACTACCCTTTGATCATGTCGCAGCTAACCACTCAAAAGCTACCATTATCGCTCTGCACGGCTTTAACGATTATCGCCATGCCTTCAAAGAATTGTGCCAACATATGAGTCAGCGACAGATTAATTGTTATGCCTATGACCAAAGGGGTTTTGGTGAAACAGAACATCGAGGGCTATGGCCTCAAAATGACGCCCATCCCAAAGATTTACTGACATTTATTCAATTGGTGAAGGAAAAAATCGGGAATCAGCCCCTATATTTACTTGGAGAAAGCATGGGGGGAGCCGTCATTATGAGCGCCGCCAAAGACACAGGAGAAATTGCTGATGGCATTATTCTCTTAGCACCCGCTGTATGGGGTAGAAAGACTCAATCTTGGTATCATCGAGCCGCGCTGACTCTTGCTTTTCACATTGCACCAGGTTGGCAACCTACCGGTGAAAGTATGGAAATAACCCCCACGGATAACATTGCAGCTCTAAGAGCAATGTACCATGACCCATTAGTCATCAAAAAAACTCGGATCGATGCCGTGTATGGAATTACGAATTTGATGGACGGTGCGCTCGCCTCAAGTCATGATATTTTAGACGAAAAGGGTTTATTACTTTACGGTAAAAAAGATGAACTTATTCCTCGAAAACCTTCATGTCAGGTGATTAACACCCTCACTAAAAGCCCAAACTGGAGTGTAATTTTGTATGATGATGGCTATCATATGCTAAGCCGCGACTTGCAAAGGGAAAATGTCTTTAATGATGTTGCCGACTGGATACTAGGACAGCATCAGCCGTCTAATGAGTATTCAGCCTTCTGCGGACGTTTTGTACATACTAACGAAAACTAAAAATTCTTTGCTTTTGTTGGTTTGACAATAATGCAAACAATGGTGACAGACACTCTATTGCTTCATCGAGCCGATGGGCCACTTTAACCTCTTCCCCTCTAGCAATCTGTTGTAGTAGTGAGTCGATAGACATACTACTGATATCCTTACTGTATTTTTTAACGTAAGCATCCATCGTTAACAATGACATTTGGCTTCGACCCATCTGTATTGCTTCTTGATGAGCTTTCTCAGCACCATCAAGAACCGTATCAATACTGACTTGAGCATCGGGATAGCAATAAAATGCACCCGCCGACACAGTGAGCCGAATGGCTCGACCATTCAAACGAACTTTTAATGATTCAATTTCACGACAAATTTTATTGGCAAATTCCAACGCATTTTCCGGACTCGCCATCGGCATTGAGACCCCGAAACGCGCCATACCGGTTCTTGCAATGGTATCCTCTTTTCTCATATTACCAGAGAGACTTTTTCCCACTCGATTAATAACGGCTCCTGTACTCTCCCGTCCCATTTCAATAAATAAGTTCTTGTAGTTATCAACCTCAAAACAAAGAATCACCAGAGGGTTACCATGGCGGGTAGCAAAAGATAGGTCTTTGTGAAGCTGTTGGTTAAAACCCTTTGAATTCAATAATTGTGTGACAGAGTCTATCGTAGTTTGTTCTTTCAAAGCCGATGTTTGGACGGTAAACTTGGCGTAGGAGCGCACCCTCATGCGCACATCGGTTGGGGTAAATGGCTTGGTTACAAAATCCGTCGCGCCGAGAGTCATCGCTTTTTCTTTAGCTTGCTCAGGGTTCTCAGCCCCAGTAGAGACAATCACCGGAAGCTGATTAATCCTCTCGTCATCGTGGGCACGAATAGCCTCTAATAACTCAAAACCATCCATCTTAGGCATGACCAAATCGGTTAAAACTACCTGGATGTCTTTGTCTTTTTCAACAACTCTAAGACCGTCTTCACCATCTACGGCCAATACCACTTCAAATTCTTCCCCAAAAATGCGGGTAGCCGCTACTCTAACGGTGCGAGAATCGTCAACTACCAGTATTTTCAGCTTTTGCATGGGTTCTGTCATTATCTATTCTTAATATTAATGTCACCACATTAAGAATAGATGATATGAATACAATGTCTAAAAATTTTTATCGAAAAGCAGAAATGGTATAAAAAGTGTGGTTTTATGACAAAATAGATGGTTTTTTACCCACTACACGTATTGTGCAGCGCAATAGGCGCTGGCCCAAGCCCACTGAAAATTAAAGCCTCCTAACCAACCGGTCACATCCAATACCTCTCCAATAAAGAATAAACCTGGGACCGTTTTGGCCTCAAAGGTTTTTGAGGATATACCATCGGTATCGACACCACCCAAGGTGACCTCCGCGGTGCGGTAGCCCTCAGTCCCCGCGGGAACTAACTGCCAACGATGAAATAGAGCCTCTAAGGCCTCTACATCGGTATAACTTAGGTTAGCAATAGAATCATTAACAACGATGAGAGATAACCAGGCTTGAACAAATCGTTTGGGTAAATGACGACTTAATAAATTTTGTAGACTGGCTTTCTCTTTGTCTTGTCGCCAAGCATTTACCAATTCAGCAATAGACTGATTAGGTAGAAAGTCAATCGTAACAGGCTCACCAGCACGCCAATAATTACTGATTTGCAAGACAGCGGGACCACTTAAGCCCTTATGGGTAAACAGCAGATCTTCTAGGAAGGATTGGCGTTCACTATGAATTTTCACAGGCAAGGCAGTGCCAGCCAAGGATTGACATAAAGAAAGCCGCTCGCCCTTTAGTGTAAAGGGTACCAATGAAGCCAATCTGGGAACCAACTTTAAACCAAACTGCTTAGCAATATCATAGCCTAAACCCGTTGCTCCCATGGTTGGAATCGAGAGCCCACCTGTTGCAATGACCAGAGACTCTGAATAAAAATCACCTAAAGAAGTGTTAAGCTCAAAAGCTTGTGCTCGTTGAACCTGTTGTATTACACAGTTTGTGAAAATATCGACTCCAACTTGTTCACACTCACTCAGTAAAATATTCAATAAATCTTTGGCCTTATTCGAACAAAAAAGTTGCCCCTTATGTTTTTCATGATAGCTAAGCTGGTGCTTTTCAACAAAACTAATAAAATCATATTGAGTGAAACGTTTGAGCGCCGAAATACAAAAATGAGGATTTTTGGAAATAAAGTTTTCTGGCTCAACAAAATAATTAGTAAAATTACAACGACCACCACCAGACATTAATATCTTTTTGCCTACTTTATTGGCGTGATCGACTATCGCTACTGTTCGCCCACGCTGAGCCGCATGAATTGCACAGAATAAACCTGCTGCACCACCGCCGATAATGACACAATCGTAAATCATGAATTCACCAAAAGAAAAAGCCCGCCTAAAGCGGGCTCAAGAATTAGAGCAAAAGCCGTCTTATATCGGACAAAATGGAATTGAGATATACAAAGAAGCGTCCTGCATCACCGCCATTTATTGCTCTGTGATCATAAGACAATGATAGTGGTAACATTTGTCTTGGCACAAACGTACTGCCATCCCAAACGGGCTTCATCGCAGCCTTAGATACTCCCAAAATCGCCACTTCAGGCGCGTTCACAATCGGCGTAAAGCCGGTACCACCCATTGCTCCTAGGCTGGATATAGTGAAGCAACCGCCTTGCATATCTTTAGGGCCTAGCTTGCCATCGCGAGCTTTCTTGGTAATTTCTCCAAACTCCGCCGCTAACTCCCACAAACCCTTTTTATCGACATCTTTGAGAACGGGAACCACTAAGCCGATGGGCGAGTCAACCGCTATACCAATATTTACATAATGCTTTTGCACAATATGTTCGCCATCACTGTGCATAGAAACATTGAAGCTTGGCTCAGCCACAAGCGCCGCCGCGCAGGCTTTTAACAAAAAGGGTAGCGGTGTCATTTTGACGCCACGCTTTTCTGCCTCAGCCGCCAAACTTTTTCTAAATGCTTCAAGCTCTGTAATATCCACATCATCAAATTGGGTAACATGAGGAATGTTCAACCAATTTCGAGACATATTCGCGGCAGTGAGCTTTTTAATCTTGCTCATCTTAACCAACTCAATCTCACCAAATTGTGAGAAATCGACAGCAGGGATAGCAGGAATACCAGAACCGACTGATGCGCTAGCACCGGGCGCCGCTTGTTGGCCGGTCATCACTTGTTTGACATAGGTTTTCACATCATCTTTAGTAATGCGATTGCGATCGCCACTACCCTTCACGCGAGTTAAATCGACTGCCATCTCACGAGCAAACTTACGAACAGCAGGACCCGCATAAACATCCGCTGATCGGCTAGCAGCAACAATTGCCGCCTCATCCACTGCGGCCGAAGCAGAGCTGGCAACTGGCGCCTTGGATGTTGGGGCAGTAGGTGCTTGAGCTTTTGGTGCTTCAGTCTTAGTTGTCGCTGGTGCGGTTTGACCACCAGACGTTTCCAAAGTCAAAATGGCACCACCTTTAACGGTTTTATCGCCTTGTTTTATGCTAAACGAAACCACTTTACCTGCTGCAGGTGATGGCACCTCCATTGAAGCCTTATCGGTTTCCAACACAATCAATGAGTCACCCTCTTTGACCATATCGCCAACCTTTACGCAAAGCTCAATGACATCAGCATCTTCGGCTCCATCAGGAACGACAACAACTTGCTCACCGCCACCAGTAGCCGCTGGTGTTGCAGCAGAGGATGGCTCGGCTTTAGGAGCAGCAGGCTGGCTCGATGAACCTGCAACTGCCAGCGTTAATATAGGAGCGCCTTCAACACTTGTATCGCCTTGCTTAATGATAAAATTAACTACAGTACCCGCTGCAGGCGAAGGCACTTCCATCGAGGCTTTATCAGATTCTAGGACAATCAACGAATCCCCTTCCGCCACTTGATCCCCTGGTTTAACACAAAGCTCAATTACTTGTGCATCACCAGCACCTTCTGGAATCACAACCGTCATTTCTTCAGACTGAGTCGGCGCCGCCTCAGGAGCAGGAGTCGACTCAGGTGCTGGTGCTAAATCAGCACCGGACTCTAATTCGATCAAAGCTGACCCTTGAGAGACCTTATCGCCAACTTTAACCGTAATACTTTTAACAACACCAGCCGCAGGACTGGGTACATCCATAGAGGCCTTATCAGACTCTAAGACTACAATGGATTGCTCTGCTTCAATTTTGTCTCCAACAGAAATGCAAATCTCAATTACTTCAACGCTGTCGTCAGTACCAATATCAGGTACAGAAATCATTTGTGTAGCCACGCAAGCTCCCCTAAATTCTATTTAATACTTACTGATCAAAAAAACAAAAAGGCATTGCTGAGCAATGCCTTTTAACTTAGCAGGACATTGGATCCAATTTGTTTGGATCAATTTCAAAGTCTTTGATCGCTTTAGCGACGACTTCCGCTTTAATAGCACCCTCTTCAGCTAGAGCGTTGAGCGCTGCAATCACGATGAAATATCGGTTAACTTCAAAGAAGTGACGCAATTTCGCACGCGTATCACTGCGACCAAAACCATCTGTACCTAAAGTCACAAATTTATTTGGAATGAAAGCTCGCAACTGCTCAACATAATTTTTCATATAGTCTGTTGCAGCAATAACAGGAGCCGAAGATTTCTCAAGCAAGCTAGTAATATAAGGCTTTTTGGCTTTCTTAGTTGGGTTCAACATATTTTCTCTTTGAATCCGCTGACCGTCTCTTGCTAGCTCATTCGCACTGGTAACACTCCACACATCGGATTCAACTTTAAATTGCTCACGCAAAATATCAGCCGCCGCTTCCACTTCTCGCAAGATGGTACCAGACCCCATAAGCTGAACTTGAAGCTTAGCTTTCTTAGCCGCTTTTAATTTATAAAGCCCTTTAATAATACCTTCTTCTACTCCCTTGGGCATTTCTGGGTGTTCATAGTTTTCATTCATGGTTGTGATGTAATAAAAACAATTTTCTTTATCTTTATACATTCTCTTCAAGCCATCTTGAATGATCACCGCTAACTCATAATTGTAGGTTGGATCATAGGAGCGACAGTTTGGAATGGTGCCTGCCATAATATGACTGTGACCATCTTCATGTTGCAAACCTTCACCATTCAACGTCGTTCTACCGGCCGTTGCACCAATCAAAAAGCCTCGCGCCTGGCTATCGCCAGCCAACCATGCCAAATCACCAATGCGTTGAAAGCCAAACATCGAATAGTAGATATAAAACGGCACCAACGGGCAATTACTGTGACTATAAGCAGTTGCCGCTGAAATCCATGAGGACATCGCACCGGCTTCATTAATACCCTCTTCCAGAATTTGGCCTTTCTCATCTTCTTTATAAAACATGATTTGACCAGAATCATGAGGCGTATATTTTTGACCTTGCGCCGCATAAATACCGACTTGTCTAAACATACCCTCCATACCAAAGGTACGAGCTTCGTCTGGAACAATGGGCACAATACGCTGGCCAATTTCTTTGTCTTTCACCATTGAAGAGAGCAAACGAACAAAGGCCATGGTGGTTGAGATTTTACGATCGCCAGTACCGGTTAACTGTGACTTAAACGCTTCCAAATCAGGCGTCTCTAGCGCGTTAAAGTCGGCTCTTCGCGAAGGCAAATAGCCACCTAATTTTTTACGCTGCTGATGAAGGTACAGCATTTCAGGGCTATCGTCGGCCGGGCGATAATAAGGAATTGTTTTTAGATCTTCATCTTTAAATGGCAAGCCAAAGCGATCTCTAAATTGTTTTAAGTTTTCAAAATCTAACTTCTTAATGGAGTGAGTATCATTGACGCCTTCGCCACCCAAGCCCATACCAAAGCCTTTCACAGTCTGCGCTAGAATAACCGTCGGCTGGCCTTTGTGTGCCACGGCTTTTGCATAAGCCGCATAAACTTTTTGCGAATCATTGCCACCACGATTCAAATATAAAATATCTTCGTCAGTTAAGTCTTTGACCAACTCTAAAAGCTCAGGGTATTTTCCAAAAAAGTGTTCACGGGTATAAGCACCACCATTGGCCTTATAGCTCTGTAACTCGCCATCACAGACTTCATTCATACGTTTGAGTAGTAAACCAGTTTTGTCGCGAGCAAACAGATCATCCCAACCACGACCCCACATGACTTTAATCACGTTCCAGCCAGCGCCTCTGAACACACCTTCGAGCTCTTGAACAATTTTTCCGTTACCTCTCACTGGGCCATCAAGGCGCTGGAGGTTACAGTTGATCACAAAAATCAAATTATCTAGGCTCTCGCGTGCCGCTAGAGAGATTGCACCTAAAGTTTCTGGCTCATCACACTCACCATCGCCTAAGAACGCCCACACTTTACGATCGGGTTGATTTTTTATCAAACCCCTAGCGGTCATATAACGGAGTACGTGCGCTTGATAAATAGAGGTGATTGGTCCTAAGCCCATCGATACCGTTGGGAATTGCCAATAATCAGGCATTAACCAAGGATGCGGATAAGAGGATAAACCTTTGCCATCCACTTCGCGACGGAAGTTATCCAACTGTTCTTCAGTTAGACGCCCCTCTAAGTACGAACGTGAATACATACCTGGCGAACTATGGCCTTGATAATAAATCAAATCACCTAAACGATCGCCCTCGTCTGCCCTAAAAAAGTGGTTGAAACCAATTTCATAAAGGTTGGCAGCCGATGCAAAGCTGGCAATGTGACCACCCAAACCCTCATCGTTATTATTGGCTCTCATCACCATCGCCATGGCATTCCAACGAATCAAGGAGCGAATGCGTTTTTCTAAGGCAGGGTCACCAGGCAATGCAGGCTCATCTTCGACGGAGATAGTGTTTTTGTAGGGGGTTGTGATTGCAGATGGAAGATCTAAACCTTCATCATTGGCGTGCTCATTCAACTCTCTGATAATATGGCTAGCTCGCTCTTTCCCGCTGTGTCGAATTACAGACTCTAGCGCATCTAACCACTCTCTTAATTCAAGAGAATCTATATTATCTTGCATTCTATCTCCTCGATAAATTGTTGTTCAATCTATGACAGGATCAGCACTCAGTATCCGCGCTAAACCGTTGTACTTAATGAAAGCAGCGGTAACCGCTTCATTATAAAACCCGATACCATAAAATAAATGACCAACATACTCATATGTCGGCCATTGGAAAATAAATACATTTAATTTGTTAGTAATGGAACTCTCCCTGAGACGTCACCCAAAACAAAGGTGTAGTATTCTTACACAGAGGGCCACTTGTGTCTAGTGAGTTTGCCAAAATTGACGGATTAGAGCGCCTTAGAAAGGCGCAAAAATCATCCAAAAACCCCTTTGCACCGCTATTTTTGTGCCCTGCAGCATTTTGTAGTTAAACTACAAAACTAAGGGTAACGATAGTATCCATCGGCTTTGAGTGGCTTGGGAGAAATTAAGCCCTCGCCCTTTTCAGTCTGGCTATACAACCATAATTGGCTTGAGGAAGACTGTATAGTTGACTGATAATAATCGATAAGTTCTTTATCGGTAATAGCTCGCAACTGTTCAATAAGTGCTTGGCGGTAGCCAAAATTATTATCGTCTCTCAAAATTGAACTCCAGTAATCCTGGCCTTGCTCAAGTAAGCTTTTGGGCTTTTCATTTAAAGAACTGATGACAGCCTCTCGAAAGGTATCAATTGAACTTGGAAGCTGAAACTTCCTAATAAACGTCTCTACCGCAGTCTGGAGCTGCTTGACATCGGCAGCTGGTGACTGGACGACAAGTGCGATTGCAGGTACTTCTTTTAAATCAAACTGAGCAGCAAAAACAATGTAGCCCAATTGCTGTTCCGTTCTTAAGCTGCTATAAAATGGTGCTTCGATAATTTGTTTGATCAGCATCATTTTCGCCATATCTCGAAGCTCATCTTTCTTCGCCTGTATATATAAAACTACGGCTTGATCGGTATGACTCACGCTCACCGGCTCATAATACTGGCCCGAAACTTTGGCAACTGAAGCTTGTTGGATCTGCAAACCCTCCTCTGATATCACAAGAGAGGACATGTCCCTAAACATTTGTTTAGCGGCATCCGAAGAAATGTTGCCATACAATAAGCCTTCTTGATGCGCACCTTTTGTCCAAGCCTTCGAAAAGCCGACCAGCTCTTCAAAGCTGACGTTTTCAAGTGCCTGAGCCATATCTTCAGCGCCCCAATAGGGTGAATAAACGACCGTTGGCAAGTGACGAAACAGCCTGCGAAATGGTGTTTGCTTGCGAGTATTGTTCCAAGATCTTATCAACTCTTCTTTTAGCGTTACAAAACGGGCTTTATCAAAATCATGCGACTGAATCTGTTTCAACACTTCCGATAACAACAGCGGCATTTTATCGCTGTAACCACTGACCGTCAGATCAATACTACGACTGGTAGCATCTAAAGTTACACTCAAGCCAGCCAAAGAGGCATCATAAAGCGTCTCATTTAGGCTATCATCGATCATGGCCTCCCATAAGCTGGCAATGGCGGCACTGCGAAGATCACTTGAGATTAAAGGCGATTTAATTCTGCTTGCCAAAAAGGCTCTTGGCACCTTAAATTGATCGTTTTGAAGATACCAAAAATCTTGCCCAGATAACTGCAACATTAATTTTGGCTCACTCTCCTGCCCGGCTGTTAACACTGTTAAATTGGTAGCAACATAAGGGTTTGCTTTAGGCAATCGATAAGCCGCTTTTAGATCAGACTCTAATGCAATCGCAGGCTTTTTATCGCTTACGCGGTATGGAACCTGATAATAAAGGGAGGTCTTATCAGTCTCAACATCGGGTGCAGCAATCATAATTAACACATTTTGTTGATTCAGTTGCATAACAAAACGTTGGATCAACTGAGAATCATATTTTTCCATGGCATAATCACCACGAATAATATCCTTTGAAGCGTAATAGTGCATATTATTAGACAGTTGGCTGACCGTATTCATCGGGTCTGCTTTCTCTTTGAACTGAAAATCCAAGGCTAGGAGCTGCTTGGCCTCTTCAAAGCGCCATGATTCAATACCATTTTTGGCCAGTTCATCTATTGCATGGAAAACCAATGCCTCGATTTGTGCAATATTTTTATAGCCTTCGGGTGTTAGCGTAATCGAAATCGTGAAGGTGCTGTGATCTGGCGATTGATTATCACCTCCGGCTGATAGCCCCTCAGCCCAACCCTTAGATTTTAATACTGAAAGCACACTGCCCGCACCTTCATATCCTAATATATGCCCCAAGTAAGAGAGAGGTTTTTCATACACATACTCCTTAACAGATGGCAAAGGGAAAACTAATGTCAATTGATAACTGTCTTTAACCGGTTTTATGTAAACGGTTTTGGGTAAACTCTTAAAAAGTGCCGGCCTTGGGCTGTTAACGGCACCTTTGCTAGCAGGCACCTGATTAAAACGACTCTCTACCATTGCTTTTAATTTTGGCAAAGGCTCCCGCCCCAATACTACCAATGTCATATTGTCTGCGGTGTAGTGTTTTTTGTAGAACTCAATTAAATCTTCTCTAACGGGGTCATTGGGACGATCCGCCAAGGTCTTTAAGCTACCGACACTGAACTGAGCATAAGGATGCTCTGGATTTAAAAGCTCGCGATAAACATCATAGCCTCGACGAAAATCATCTTTAATTTTTGCCTGGTATTCTGAATGAACCGCTTTTCTCTCACGATCTACATAGGCTTCATTAAACAGTGGAGCAATAAAAAATTGTGCAAATTGATCTAAGGTTGGCTCTAAATGTGGGTGACTGACATCAAAAAAATAATTGGTGTGCTCTAAACTGGTGTAGGCGTTATGGTTGCCACCATGTTCACTGATATATTGCTGATAGGTATCAGCCTCTGGGTATTTTTTGGTGCCCAAAAATAACATGTGCTCTAAAAAATGCGCCAACCCTTCACGCCCCTTGGGATTGTCTGCACTACCAACGGCCACATCCAAAGAGGCCGCGGCTTTATCGGTTGTAGGATCTGAAATAATGAGGGCTTTTAAGCCATTTTTTAGTTCAAAATATTCATACTGACGATCATCAACACTGCCTTTATTGATGTCTAACGCAAAAGATAACTGAGAAACCAATAATAACAGTACATAACTACATTGCTTAAACGTCAAAACTCACTCCTAATTTTTTGATATTTCAAGATCGCCTCGCGCAGGCCAAGCATTAAACACGGCTTTTACCAAAGTGGCCAGAGGAATGGCAAAAAAGACACCCCAAAAGCCCCAGATACCCCCAAAAATCAATACCGACAAAATGATCGACACCGGATGCAAATTCACAGCCTCAGAAAATAATAGCGGCACTAAAACATTGCCATCTAGTGCTTGAATTACCAAATAAACAATCGCTAAGTATAAAAGATCATCCGTCCAGCCCCATTGAAAGAGACCAATCAACATTACCGGAACAGTGACAACTACTGCCCCAATGTAGGGAATAACGACGGAAAGACCCACCGCTATCGCCAACAACATCGCATAATCTAAGCCTAAGATCACAAAGGATATATAAGACGCCGAGGCCACAATTAAAATTTCGGCCACCTTACCTCGAACATAGTTGGCTATTTGGAGATTCATCTCCCTCCATACTTTGTCCAATAATGGACGCTCATCAGGTAAAAAAGTTCCCATCCACCCTAAGAGGCCCTTGCCATCTTTGAGAAAGAAAAACACCAGCACAGGCACCAATACCAGATAAAGCAAAATTGCAAAAAGCGCAGGTAAGTTAGCCAGAGAAAAGGACAAAATACTCTGTCCAAAACCACTCAAGGTTTTTGGATTGATCGCACTAAATAACTGATCAATTTGCTCTGCAGTAACATAATTGGGATATTTTTCGGGCAATAATTGCAATTGTGCCCGCCAATTAGAGATCATTTCCGGGAATTTTTGAACAAAGGCTTCTAATTGTTGCCAAACCGCTGGAACAATAAAAATCAGTGCAGCAATTAAACAACTCATCAACAATAAAAATGCGACAGATACGGAAACGAGGTGCGGCATGCCTTTCTGCTTCATCCAAAGCACCAAGCCTTGCATTAGAAAAGCAATAATGATTGCCACAAAGACCGGCCCCAAGGTAGAGCCCATCGTCCAAATCACCAGAAAGCTCAAGCCCAATAAAATCACTAACAGTATGGCTTCCTCGTCATAAAAATAACGATCAAACCAACGGCGTAAAACTGAAATCATGCGGTTGCCGCTCCCTTTTGAATCATAAAATAATACACATCATCAACGGTTTCAGTGGACAACAGTGTGTGATTGGTTTGCCGAATAAATGCGGGAATATCTCGCAGCGCGCCTGCATCCGTAGCACTAATGGTGAGTTTGTCACCAATCTCTATCGCCGAGAGCCCCTGCTTTGCTTTGAGAAGTGGCATTGGGCACGAAAGGCCCTCTGCACAAATTGTGTGCTCTTTCATAAGATGAACTTGAACTCCTATTTGTCGTCTCAATAGTATACTCTACTCTACCGCATAGTTATGGGCTTTTTATGAAGAACGCTTTATCAGTCGCTTTGATGGCATTAGCTAGCCTCAGTAGTTCGGCTGCCATCGATTTGCCAAACATTGGCGATGCCTCACCGGGTATTATTTCAGATTACCAAGAAAAACAATTGGGGGATATATGGTTGCGACTTTATCGAAGTCAAGCACCAGTCACTTATGACCCACTACTCAATCACTACCTTGATCAATTAATGATTCAAATTGCGCGATACAGTGAGCTGAATAATCAAACCCTGTCCATTGTCTTGGTTAAAAACAAAACACTCAATGCTTTTGCCGTACCTGGAGGGGTTGTGGGTATTCACACAGGCTTATTCCGTTATGCCCAAACCCAAGATCAATTTGCCTCAGTAATGGCTCATGAGCTGGCTCACCTGAGCCAAAGACATTACGCTCGAGGGCTGGAGGAGCAGCGTCGTCAAACACTGCCGACTATGGCCGCATTACTGGCGAGCTTGGTGATTATGGCCTCAACCGATGGGGATGCAGGTGCAGCCGCCCTCAGTGCAACTCAAGCATTAAGCGCCAATCAACAACTGCGATTTAGCCGACTTTTTGAACAAGAGGCGGATCGAATTGGAATAAAAACTCTCAGCAAGGCGGGAATGAACCCCCATAGCGCTGCCGAGATGTTTGAAGCCATGCAAAAGGCCAGGCTTTACTCGCAAGAACCCCCTGAGTTTTTGTTGTCTCACCCGGTAACAGAAAACCGTATTGCCGATGCCAAAAACCGTGCAAACGAGTATCAAAACAAAACCAGTAAACCCTCCTTGGAGTTTCAGTTGATGAAAGCCAGGGCGCAGTGGCTAAGCTCCACAACGCAAGACGCAATTGCTTATTTTTCAAACGAAAAGCTGCCCTTGGGGGCTGAGCAATATGGTTTAGCTCTGGCCTTGCTGGATAATAAAGAAGCTAAAGAAGCCGAGAAAGCGCTGACTCCGCTTCTGAAAAACCACCCGAATAATATCGCTTTAATCATTCTCCAAAGTGACATTTTGGCAGCCCTTGGGCAACTCGACAAAGCTATAGATGTGATTCAACAGGAGCTCAAATTAAAACCAAATGACTATCCACTTCTGGTTCAGCAAAGTCACCTAATGGTTCAAAATAACCAACTTGAAAATGCAATAGAGTCACTGGAGATCCTAGCCAAAAATCGACCTAATGACCCCCACATTTGGTACTTATTAGCCGAATACTACGGTCTCACTGGGCAAATTCTAAACCTGCACCTTGCTCGTGCCGAATTTTTTCTGCTCAAGGCTCGGTTTGATGACGCTGAAATCCAAATTATTAATGGTTTAAAGCTTGCGAAGGACAACTCAATTGAACAGGTCAAGTTACGCCAACTTAATGAAGATTTACACGATCTAAGAGATCGAGCCAAACTCAATTAGCCACTTGGGTCTGGCTCATTTTCAAGAGACGCACCGCATTGATGACAATAGTATGCCTCTCTTTCATGCCCTAACTTCTCGCAATTAGGGCAAGCTCTGAGATCTCGCTGCTGAGCCATCTCATGGGCAATCTCAGCGGTGAAAATACCCGTTGGTACGGCAATAATTGAGTAACCCGTCAGCATGGCTAAGGTAGCAATGATCTGACCCAGCACCGTCGTGGGTGTTATATCACCATAGCCCACGGTGGTGATGGTCACTATGCACCAATAGATGCTTTTAGGAATACTGGTAAATTTTGATCCAGGGCCTTCCACGATAAACATCAATGCCCCAAACACGGTGGCAATAATGAGTACTACCAAAAAGAAGACTAATATTTTGCGCCTAGAGGCCACAATGGCTCGAGCTAACATATTGGCCTCAGAGATGTAGCGCATTAGCTTTAGGACTCTGAAAATTCTTAACACCCTTAGCAAACGAATCACGAGTAGATAATTGGCATCACCATAAAACAGTGACAAGTAAGAGGGAATGATTGCTAATAAATCGATAATGCCGTAAAAGCTGCGCACATAACGCCATGGATTGGGAGAGCAATACAGTCGCAAACCGTACTCAATGGTGAAAAGAATAGTGAAGCCCCACTCTAAACCACTCAGCCAAAGGCCATAATTGTTTGCCAAATACTCAATGGACTCCAAAAATAACACCAGAACACTCAAAACAATAGCGTAAATGAGAGCAATATCAAAACGCCTACCAGCGGTCGTGTGGGTACCAAAGATCGTTTGGTATAGATAGTCTTTTGACAATAGATTTTTCATGGCAGTTATAGGATACTCCGTGTAAAGGCACAAAAAAGAGCAAGCATATGAGTGAAAGTCGTTTAGTCTATTCAACCGAGTCTGGCCGCATTAAAACACCTGAAGAAACAACGGTCAACAAAACTGGTGATGGCATCGTGCGTATCTATCGACAAACCAAAGGCCGCAAGGGTTCGGGGGTGAGCGTGATCGAGGGTATCGACAAGGACACCCAAACCCTGAAAGACATCGCCAAAACCTTGAAAAAGTCCTTAGGTGTTGGTGGTAGCGTTAAAGAGCAGACCATCGAGATACAAACGGATAACCGAGAAAAAATAAAAAGCCTGCTTGAGAAGACAGGCTTTGAGGTAAAGATAGCGGGAGGCTAGGCTATCTTGGTCGCCCGAATACCTGAGTCCAGTAGGTTCTAAAGTCACTGTTATCATTAATTCGTCTAGCGGCACCCATTTCAGTAAAATTGGCCGACATGATATTTCGGCAATGACCTGGGCTATTTAGCCAACCTGCCATTACCTGCTCAACGGTGGTATACCCTGCCGCAATATTTTCACCCAAGGCGCGATACTCGTAACCTGCAGCCGTTGATCGTTCCACCATCGACAAGCCATCAGAGCCGGTATGGCTGAAAAAGTTCATGCTTGCCATATCCTCTGAATGAACAGCCGCAGCAAGGGCTAAGCGACAATTCCAAGTTAATGGGGAAACCGCAGGCATTGAGTTGGTTCCGCACATGCGAGCTTGAGAGCGAGCCTCGTTAACTAGGGCTAGCATGGCTTCGTCAATCGCCAAGAGTTGACACTCAGAACTAGGCGGTTCAGGGGGAACTGGCTCCGGTGTTATTTCAGGTTCAGGATCGACGACCTGAGGTTCATTTTGCGGTTGAACATTATTTTGTTGATTTGAATTGTTTGAAATTGGCTCCAAGGTGCTAGAGACCTTAGTATCTCCACCGCCGCCACAGGCTGAGATAAAAAAACAAATTAGGACAAAGAGTAAGGACTTATAGCTCATACTGGTCTCATATTATTTTAAAGGCGCAGTATGCCCAAAAATAAACGGCTATTCCGTGACGAAACTTACATTTTGATTAGGGAGCTAATCTAAGGAATTAAGAATTTCTTCTGAAATCTCGGCATTAGTGAAAACATTTTGAACATCATCAAGATCTTCCAACACATCCACCAAGGTTAAGATTTTGGCCGCACTTTCTGCATCAAGGGCAACCAGGGTCGAAGGCACCATAGAAATTTCGGCATTTAAGGCTTTAAAGCCTGCCCGCTCAAGCACACTCTGACAACTAGAAAACGCTTCGAAAGGAGTGATCACTTCGATAGTATCGTCCTTGTGGCTAATGACATCATCCGCACCCAATTCCAGTGCCAATTCCATTAACGCCTCTTCATCCTCAGAAGCATCGAACAAAAACTGCCCCTGCTTTGTAAAAAGATAAGCTACCGAACCATCAGTCCCTAAGTTACCGCCATGTTTAGTAAAGGCATGACGCACATCGCTGACCGTGCGGTTGCGATTATCCGTCATGCATTCAACCAATACCGCCACACCACTTACACCATAACCTTCATAGGTAATCTCTTCGTACTGATCACCCTCGCCATTACCCACCCCTCTGGCAATGGCTTTATCAATGGTATCGCGCTTCATATTCGCGCCCAGAGCTTTATCCATAGCCGCCCTCAAGCGGGGATTATCGGCCGGCTCTCCCCCGCTCTTTGCGGCTACCACTAACTCTCGAATCAGCTTGGTAAAGATCTTACCTCGCTTAGCATCCTGTGCCGCTTTTCGGTGGCGAATGTTGGCCCATTTGCTGTGCCCTGCCATAACTTACGATTTTTTCTGGTTTACGCTAATGTGCAGCTCTCTTAGTTGTTTATTATCGACTGCACCGGGAGCATTGGTCATCACGCAAGCTGCGGACTGTGTTTTCGGGAAAGCAATCACATCACGGATGGACTCACTACCCGTCATTAACATGATCAAACGATCCAAACCAAAGGCTAAACCACCGTGAGGAGGCGCACCATATTTCAAGGCATCCAGTAAAAAGCCAAACTTCTCTTGCTGCTCGGCTTCATCAATACCCAGTACTTCAAATGCCGCTTGCTGCATTTTAGGATCGTGAATACGCAATGAACCACCGCCTAACTCAGTACCATTTAAGACCATGTCGTAGGCATTTGAGAGTGCCGCACCGGGGTTCGCCACTAACTCTTCTGGGCTGCAAGTCGGAGCCGTAAATGGGTGGTGTAAAGATGTCCAGCCGTTATCGGTCTTTTCAAACATTGGGAAGTCGACCACCCACAAAGGCGCCCACTCAGACTGATACAGGTCAAGATCTGCGCCCAGTTTGCAACGCAATGCACCCAGGGCTTCGTTAACTACCGTCGCTTTATCTGCACCAAAGAAAATCAAATCGCCATTTTCAGCCTGTACGCGCTCCAAAATGGTTGCTCGAACCGACTCGGGTAAATGCTTAACAATAGGAGACTGTAGACCTTCCCCCAAGTCTTCTTTGTTATTGACTTTGATGTACGCTAAGCCTTTTGCCCCGTAAATAGAGACGAACTTGGTGTAATCATCAATTTGTCGGCGACTCAGTTTATCATTACCGCCCGGTACTTTTAGTGCGGCTATACGGCTATCTGGGTCATTTGCAGGCCCTGCAAATACTTTAAACTCAACATCACCCATTAGGTCTTTGATATCGACCAACTTCAACGGAATACGAAGATCGGGCTTATCTGAGCCGTAATCTCTCATCGCCTCTGAGTACGGCATTTTGGGAAACTCACCCAAGTCAATTGACTTTAAGTTTAAAAACAAACTACGAATCATGCCCTCAGTGATCGACATGATTTGATCTTGGTTGATAAACGAGGTCTCGATATCAATCTGGGTAAACTCAGGCTGACGATCGGCCCTGAGATCCTCATCCCGAAAACATTTAGCGATTTGATAGTAACGATCAAAACCCGAAACCATTAATAACTGCTTAAACAGTTGGGGGGACTGTGGCAAAGCAAAAAACTGGCCCTCATGCGTGCGCGAAGGCACCAAGTAATCACGAGCGCCCTCAGGCGTGGCGCGAGTGAGAATGGGGGTTTCAATATCAAGAAAACCATTTTCGTCTAAATAATTTCTAATTAAATTAGTCACTTTAGAGCGAAATTTAAGGTTCTTTTGCATGGTTTCACGGCGCAAATCGATGTAGCGATATTTCAAGCGAACCTCTTCGCCAACGGTAATATGCTCATCTAATTGGAACGGTGGCGTCACCGCCGCATTTAAAATTTCTATCTCAGTGCCGTAGACTTCGATTTCACCAGTGGCCATATTGGGATTTACCGTCCCTTCACCTCTCGCGCGAACCTTGCCCACGACCTTCAAAACATACTCGCCTCTGACCTTATCGGCTAAGGCAAAATTATCTGCACTATCAGGGTCAAAGACCACTTGCACAAGACCTTCTCGATCGCGAAGGTCAACAAAAATTACACCTCCATGATCGCGGCGGCGATCGACCCAGCCACAAAGGGTCACAGTTTGGTCAATGTTTTCGGTGGTGAGTACACCACAGTAATGACTGCGCATAACAATTTCCTAATTTTATTTGGATTCACTGGACGATGTTTTCGTCTCACTTTTACTCGGCGTTGACGATTGACTATCGCTCGAGGTTTTTTTCGCATCACCTGCTAGATTTTTTTGCTTAGCGCTCTTAAAGTCGGTTTCATACCAACCACTGCCCGATAACCTAAAGCCTGCTGCCGAAACCTTCTTTACCAGTGCGTCTTTTTGACACTCGGGGCACTCACGCAAAGGAGCATCAGACATTTTTTGCAAAGCTTCAAGGTAATGACCACAAGCACCACACTCATATTCATAGATAGGCATAACCAACCCTTTCACTCAAAACAAACGGCCGCAGATTATACAATAGGCTTTTTAGAATGAATACCAGTGACACCATAAAAGCCCATATTAGCGCCTTTAATTGGGCAAAAAATATTATAAAAAGCGACTTTTTCAAAAAAAACCCCTAAAAAAGCAGCCTTTTCTGTTGCCGAGTGGGTTTTTATACTATATACATAGGCCTGATGATTGAGTCATCAACAATCAAGATTCTGTTATCGATCATTAAGATTGTAATCTTTCACACATTGAGGGCATTATTTATGGCTGCAAGTAAGACTGCTGCAAAAAAAACAACCAAAGCAAAAACCGAAGCTCCGGCTAATCCGGCTAAAAAAATCAAAGCCATCAGCGAGCGCTACAATAAAACCCAAATATTGACTCAAATCGCGGAAAATACCCAACTCACCAAAAAGCAAGTTGAAGCTGTTATCAACGAGCTAAGTGATATCATTGAAGGTCACATCAAGAAAAAAGCGGTTGGCGAATTTGTGTTACCAGGACTAATGAAAATCTCTGCGGTCAAGAAACCAGCTCGTAAGGCTCGCAAAGGTATTCACCCCATCACAAGGGAAGAGACCGTCTTTGCCGCCAAGCCTGCCAGCGTTCAAGTGAAAGTGAGACCATTGAAAAAACTCAAGGAAATGGCCGTATAAACGGCCTATCTAGTGGGTGAGCCCCTCTCACCCACTCCTTTTAGGCCTCAACAAAATCATCGCCAGCTAAGGCACTAGTTAACCTTGAAATTCTATCTTGTAAAACATCGTCATCATAACCCTTTGGTGGGTGCGCTCCCCATACAGAACCAGGCCACGCAATATCGCTTTCAAACCTAGCCACATGATGAAAGTGAAGCTGTTTGACAATGTTCCCGATGACAGCAACATTCATCGAGTCAGGTTGAAACAAATCAACCATAATCTCGGCCAAACGACAGGATTCTCGCCCAAGCTGCATTCGATCTTCATCGTTTAAGTGGTGGATCTCAAAAATGCTTTCGCGCCTTGGAACCAAGATGCACCAGGGATAATTGGCATCCTTTGACAATAGCACCAGCGATAATGGTAACTGGCCTAAGATATGGGAGTCTTCTTGTAACTTTGGGTGTAGTGTAAACATCCTTAGCTCCTCGTGGTTTTTTATTAAAATCAGGTTAGAATAGGTTCTTTACATAATAGACTAGAGAGAACCATGCGAGCCAGCCGTTATTTAACCTCAACCTTGAAAGAGACCCCTTCTGACGCCGAAGTCATCAGCCACCAACTCATGTTACGGGCTGGTCTAATACGAAAACTCGCCTCAGGGCTTTACACTTGGCTACCCACTGGCCTTAGGGTGCTGCGCAAAGTTGAGGCCATTATCAAAGATGAAATGGATAAAGCCGGCGCCTTAGAAGTCTTGATGCCTGTGGTTCAGCCCGCTGAGCTTTGGCAAGAATCTGGGCGCTGGGAGCAATATGGGGCGGAACTATTAAGAATTCATGATCGTCATCAGCGCGAGTTTTGTTTGGGGCCTACTCATGAGGAGGTCATTACTGACCTGGCTCGCAACGAGATCAGCAGTTACAAACAGCTACCCGTTAATTTTTATCAAGTTCAAACAAAGTTCCGCGATGAAATTCGGCCTCGTTTTGGGGTGATGCGATCTCGCGAGTTCATTATGAAAGATGCCTACTCTTTCCATTTGAATCAAGAGTCACTGCAAGAAACCTACGATGTCATGTACCAGGCCTACTCCAATATCTTTGATCGAATTGGCCTGAACTACCGAGCTGTACTGGCCGATACTGGCTCCATTGGTGGCACCGCCTCCCATGAGTTCCACGTATTGGCAGACAGCGGAGAGGATGACATTGCCTTTAGCACAGAAAGTGACTACGCCGCTAATATTGAAATGGCGGAGGCCCTGCCCCTACCCGCACCTGAAACCCATTGGAGTGAACTGACTAAAGTGGCAACGCCCAATCAACACACCATCGAACAGGTTGCTGATTTTTTAAAGGTCGACGCCAGTTGTGTGGTGAAAACCTTGATCGTACAGGGTGATGATGAGAACGCTCCACTTGTGGCACTCGCTCTCAGAGGCGATCACATATTAAATGAGATTAAAGCGGAAAAAATACCAGGCGTTCATAGTCCCCTACGCCTAGCCAGTGAGGAGCAAATTAAAAGCCTACTGGGCTGCTCAATCGGCTCGATCGGGCCAATAGACCTAACGATTCCCCTGTATGTTGATCATAGTGCGCTGGCCCTGAAGACCTTTGCCTGTGGTGCCAATGAAGATGGTTATCACCTAACGGGTGCACATTGGCCCGATCAAGTAGAGGCTGTCGACATTCGTAATGTGGTAGAAGGTGACCAAAGCCCCTGCGGCAAAGGAACGCTCTCTATTAAGCGCGGGATTGAGGTTGGACATATCTTCCAGTTGGGCACGAAGTACAGTGGCGCCCTCAACGCTAGCGTGCTTAATGAACAAGGGCAAGCTAGCATCATGACCATGGGGTGCTATGGCATTGGTGTGACTCGTGTCGTTGCCGCCGCGATCGAACAAGGCTATGATGATCGAGGAATTATTTGGCCAACCTCCATTGCTCCCTTTCAAGTGGCCATTGTACCCATTAATCTTCATAAATCTGAAGCCGTGGCTAAGCAATGCGAGTTTCTTTATGAGTCCCTGATTGGCCTTGGAATCGATGTAATTTATATGGATGAACATAAAGCTCGTCTAGGGGTTCTGCTAGCTGACACCGATCTTCTGGGCATCCCTCATCGAGTCGTGATTGGTGATCGAGGACTTGAAGCTGGTACTGCTGAATACAAGAGAAGAACAGCGGATGCCAGTGAAGACGTTGCTCTTTCCAATCTTGTTGAGTTCATACAACAGCGTGTTACTAGCGAGCTGTAGAGTGTTTCGTTGCCAGTTTTTGCTGCTCTTGTTTTTGGCGAGTGGTGCCTACGC
Source organism: Polaribacter sp. (assembly GCA_964226685.1). GTDB lineage: Bacteria > Pseudomonadota > Gammaproteobacteria > Pseudomonadales > Cellvibrionaceae > CAXQRU01. The sequence continues at coordinate 23,416 of CAXQRU010000065.1, forward strand.
TAACCAAAAACAAGAAGTATTAGACGATCATGTTCGAGCGCAATTAAAACAGGCTATAGCTTCAAGCGACAGCTTTGAAGATCGCTTTGATGCCGAAGTCTGGCTTTTTGTGATGTCAGATAGAATGAAGCGCTTTGAAAAAGACCCCCAAAAGCGTTTTGAGATTTTAAGGCTAGTCCACGCCTATGCCACTAAATTTGAACTTGAACCAGAGTTAGTCTTAGCCGTGATTCAAATTGAAAGTGCCTTTGACCCTTACGCCATTTCAGTGGCAGGCGCTCAAGGCATTATGCAAGTGATGCCATTTTGGAAAAATGAGATAGGCAGCGCGGATGATAACCTCATTAACTTAGAAACCAATATTCGCTATGGCTGCGCCATTTTAAAACATTATTTAGACAGAGAAAAAGGCGATATTCCGAATGCTTTAGCTCGCTATAATGGCAGCTATGGGAGCACCAAATACTCACGCAAAGTGATGCGGGCCTGGGAGTTGCGTTGGCAGTGATACTATGAAAATACGATTGAAAACAACCTTAATAAAACTTAGCATTTTTTTTATTGCTTCGTTATTAGCATCTTGTTACCAGAAAAAAATGGCAGATCAGAACATGCTCAACCCAGAAAAAATTATTTCCAATGGAAAAATTGTAGTTAACGAGTGGGAAATTATTC
>CAXQRU010000066.1:0-11418 GCA_964226685.1 Polaribacter sp.
AAACGATTTCAAATCTTAATTTAAATATCAAAATAATGACCGAGTCAGATGGTTTAAAAGGTCTTAATCGACTGAAAAAATGGGCCAGTGAGGGAATAGATGTTAACGAAAAGCTTTTGATGGTGATTACTGATGCTGAAATGCCTGAAATGGATGGCTATCGCTTAACCCATGAAATTCGCCAAGACCCCCGTCTTAAAGATTTGTTTGTGGTCATGCATACTTCTCTTAGTGGAAGCTTTAACAATGCATTAGTTGATAAGGTGGGTTGCAACGGATTTTTATCCAAATTCCAACCCAATTCCTTAGCTGAGCTCGTCCAACAAAGAATTAGAGAGCTATATGGTCGAAAAAGCCAGCCAGAGGCTCCCAACTCTTAAAGCGTATTACCCAGTTCCAGTGATGTCATAAGTGGTAAAGGCTTGCCTAATTGATGGCTGTAGATTACCGAGTAAGCCAAGACATTCTTAACGTACTTTCTAGTTTCATTGAATGGAATGGCTTCCACCCAAATATCGTGCTCTAGTGATTTTTTAGAGCGAGAAAGCCAAGTTCTTACTCGATGTGGGCCTGCATTGTAAGCGGCGATGGCCAGCACACGATTTTGATCGAATTCCTCCAGTAGTAAATGCACATAATGGGCTCCAATTTTAATATTTTTGGGTGGGTCGAGTAGCTCATCTTTATTTTTAAATTCGATGCCAGCTTTCTTAGCTGTTTCTTTGGCGGTAGCTGGCATGACTTGCATAAGTCCCATTGCACCAACAGGTGAAATCGCATCATCTAATAATGCACTCTCTTGTCTGGCAATGGCCATCAGTAGAGTCGGGGTACCATTTGATTCGCGACTAGCTTCCAAAAAGTTGGTCTCATAAACCACTGGGAAGCGAATATTCACATCATCCCAATATTGGGCTTTAGCCATGGTTTCTATAGATTGTCTATGCCAACCCCATTGATTGGTAAGACTGGCGGCGGCGGTTAATTCTTCCTTGCTGAAACTGTCGATAGTTGTGTACCACTCAGCTCTTGCTTCAGGGCGCTTACCTAAGATAAACAGCTCTTGTGCTCTTTGTATTCCAGGTTTTTGATAAACCAGGGCGATTAACTCATCAGAAGCATTGACAGGTTTATGCGCAAGACTATAGGGCTGCTTAACTTTATCTGCGGCTAGGAAACCATAGTAACTGCGCTCCTTGGCAAGCTCCGTGTATAAGTCATTGGCCGTGATATTTTCCTTGCTCAATTTGGCTCCATTTTCTAAGGCCCGAGCCAGCCAGTAGCGAGCATAGTCACTGCTTTGATCGTCTTTATTTAATTTACCTAGCCAATTGGCTACGTCTTGCCATTGCTTTCTCTTTAAGTGAAAGCGGACAAATTCTTCTATAACCTCTTTGTCATCACCTAATTTATATTGATTGTAAATATTCTCTGCTTGGGTGATATTACCCGACCAGAGTAGGCTGATAGCCACACGATTCAAAATAGGGTGGCCAGAGGCTGAATCAATCGATAAACTTTTCTTATAGTGCTTCCACAAAGACAATGTATTTAATGGATTTCTATAAGCTTGCTTGTAAAGGCCTTCTAAAACAATCTCCTTAAGTTTTGCCTCATCCCCTGTAAATAAGCCCTTGTTTTCAAGTGTTTTGGTATTTGCAATTACTTTACTATGAAGCTCTGCTAATGCTTGTTCTTTTTTCGGCAATAGACCTCTGATGTATTTTGCTAATCCCTTTTCACCGTTTTGAACCGCAAGCTTGTGTCTCTCCCAAGCGGTTTTTGCATCAATGCCTATTTTACTTTGCCACTCTTTAAATAGCGGGTTGCATTCATCTGGCATCGATTTTCCGACAGTCCATAAATCTCCGGCTTTTTTTAGTGCGGATTGATCACCCGTTTTGTATTCGGCCCAGACTTGCCAACAGGCTAGTGTGTCGGTCTTTACCTGATCTTGATAATATTTTTTATAGTCTTGCCATTTTTCGCGGCTAGCAAGTTGAGCTAGCCAGCGTTTCCTGAGTGCTATTCCCAAGTATGAATCTGTGTGTTCTTCTAAGAAGGCATCGATTTGCTTTGAGGTGACGGTAGATAAAGAAGCTTTTAGCTCGTTATACTCAAGGTATGGGTAGAGTGGGTAACTTTTTAGTGATTCTTTGAGAGCCCTGTATCGCTTTAAATCTCCATCTTCCCAAGCTTTAGTGGCTAGATCATAGTTTGATCGTTGTTTCTCTATGGGCGATGGCGCAGCGTTAGCTATTGATAAATGAGCACTAATAAAAACCAGACATAACAGACGACGCATCATAAAACAACCTTGGTAATCTTTCCAATTAAACATTTCAAAGAGCACGCTCCAGTAGCGCATTTAACCCTAATATGTTGCATAATAGGGTATATTCATGTGGAGTGCTAGTCTATCTAATTCGCAACAGGATGCAGTTTTATCACATGTTAATCAATTAATTTAGGAAAGTTTTTAGGGTGAATAATCTAACATGGCAATAATCAGTTTGAAAAATGCTTGCTATAACATCGGTGAGCAAGTGCTTTTGGACTCTGTAAGTTGGAGTATTGAAAAAGGTCAAAAAATTTGTCTTCTCGGTCGTAATGGCGCTGGAAAATCGACGCTGTTGAGTATTTTAGCCAGCGAGCTGGCTCTAGATAAAGGCGACCTGATTCATCAAAGTGGCTTGAAAATTGCCAAGTTGGAGCAGGATTTACCGGTCAAGACAGACCAAACCGTCTATTCAATTGTGGCATCGGCGTTTGGGCAGTTGGGGAGTGATTTGGAAACGTATCATTCATTGATCACTACTGCCGAGCCAGACCTCAATCTGCTAGCCGATGTTCAACATCGAATCGATACCCAAGATGGCTGGAGCCTGCAACAAGCTATTGATACGATTTTATCGAAACTAGAATTAAAGGCTGATGCAATCTTTGGGTCTTTGTCGGGAGGTTGGCGCAGGCGAGTGTTGCTGGCAAAAGCATTGGTGATTGAGCCCGAACTTTTATTGTTGGATGAACCGACCAACCACTTGGACATTGAGTCCATTATGTGGCTTGAAAATTTACTGGCTCAATTTCCCCATGCGGTAGTAACTGTCAGTCATGACAGAGCGTTTCTCTCTAAAATTAGCGATCATTATGTCACCCTTGATCGAGGAGATATCGTGCCGTTTAAGGGCAGTTATGAAGGCTATTTGGCGTCAGAAATGGAGCGCTTGACCGTAGAGCAGAAACATCGTGATTTGGAAGATAAGCGACTGGCAAAGGAAGAAATTTGGATCCGTCAGGGGATAAAAGCTCGGCGAACGAGAAATGAGGGTCGCGTCCGTCGCCTAGAAGCCATGCGTAAAGATCGAAAAGATAGAAGGGAGACCTTAGGCACCGCCCAGATTACGATAGATCAGGGGAAAAAGGCTGGCAAAATCATTTTAGAGTGCCAAAACTTGGGTTTACAGCGTGGTGAAAAAACCATTGTTAAACAATTGGATTTGATCATTCAGAGAGGAGATCGGGTTGGCTTAGTTGGGCCAAACGGTATCGGTAAGAGTTCTTTTATGTCTTTGTTGACTGAGGAGTTAACCCCTTCAGCGGGTAGTTTGAAATTAGGGACTAATCTGTCAATAGCTTATTTTGACCAGCAAAGAGCCACGCTGGACCTTGATAAAAGTGCTTTGGATAATGTGGCAGGTGGTAGAGAGTTTATCGACATTAATGGTAAGTCCATCCATGCTATTAGCTATTTGGGAGACTTTTTGTTCAGTGGCGAGCGTGCTCGAACACCCGTTAGAAAATTTTCAGGTGGTGAACGCAATCGACTGCTTCTCGCTAAATTATTTAGCCAACCCAGCAACTTACTCTTATTAGATGAGCCCACCAATGATCTGGATATTGAAACTCTGGAGCTGTTGGAGTCTTGTTTAATGGACTACAGTGGAACGGTTGTCGTAGCCAGTCATGATCGAATGTTTCTTGATAACATAACGACCAGTTTGCTGATTTTTGAGGGCAATGGTTGCGTATCGGAACATATCGGTACTTATGATGAATGGCTTGGCCGCCAGTCAAGCTCTAAGTCCTCAAAAAGCCATCCGATTCAGGAAGTTAAGCAAACTACTGTTGAGCCTAAGAAGCAAAAGAAACTGAGCTACCAATTGAAAAGAGAGCTGGATAGTTTGCCCGATCAGATTGCGAAACTGGAATCTGCCATCGAAAAGCAACAATTATTGGTGAATTCGCCTGAATTCTATTCTCGAAATAGCGATGAAATTACCGGTGAAATGAAGAAGTTATCCGATCTTGAGGCTGAATTAGAGGCACTTTTTTTACGTTGGAGTGAACTAGAGGCATTGAGCTAGTATGTGGGAAGTGTTTATCGTCATTGCCGTTTTTGCCATGTTTTTGGGGCCCATTATGATGCTAAGGCCCAGTGTTAAAGACAGTAAGCTCGCTAAGTTGCGCCAAGAGGCCGTTGAGAGAGGTTTGAAACTGAAATCTTTCTCGTTATTTAATAAGCCCGTTGTAATTTATCGATACCCCTGGCCTGAGAGGCTCGATATTACGCTGTGGTGTTTGGCAAAAGGAGAGCTGGATCATGAAATTCACTTTCTAGGTCAGTGGCAGTGGTTGCAAGAGCCAGCCCCAAAGTGTTGCTGGTCAGATATTAAGGAGTTAGTACCAAATTTATCCGATGAAATCGTAGGTGTAGGTGCTAATAGTGAAGGGGTTGGGTTTTATTGGAACGAGAGAACTTCTGCTCTTTTACCGGAATTAATCGATACTTTAAAAAAGTTTTCCGCTAAGCTGTACTCTTCTTACCTTGCTGAGCAGAAGCAATAGCGTCAGCGATTTCCTCTAAATTTTCTTCAAGCGATTTATCTTCCATCATTGAGGTTGGAGGGTTAAAGCTGGTTTCTGGCATTAAATCTTCGCTGATAGCTGTTCTTTTGCGAGTCATAATCTCACCCATCTCCTTGATCATGCGATGTTTTCTGGGGTCGCTGCAGTGAGATTGCATAAGAACGGTTTGGGCTCTTTTGTAGTAGCCATTGGCGGTAATAATATCCCTGCGATTGAAGGCTTTATGTCCACACGCGATCAGAGAGACGACCTCGATTTGCAGATGCAGCCAAATGAGTTCATTAAGGTACCCTTGAAGCTCCGAACTCGACAGTTTACCTTTTGTATGCTGTCGCCTAAGCACCCTTGCCGCCTCATTAACGCAAGCTTGTTGCCTAGCAATATGAGCATCACTGTCGCAAATTCTAGAAATGGGCCTAGATCCAGTTAAATCTGAGAGCTGCTCTTGACGCTGCTTCGCATTTGCCATAGCGGCAGCAATATGCGGAGTATCAGGTTGTAGCTCCATCATGGCTTCGTAGCGTTCTATGACATCTTCATTTAACAGCCTTGGTATATTTCGATCATCACACAATAAATCAAGTGCCAGAACCCGATCCTCAAGTTCCTCAACATGGAATTTGAGTTGTTGGAGCTTGTGTCTGAGGAAGCGTTGCTTACGCGTCTTGTGGTTCGTAATGGCCACAACACTCAGTGAAATCCCTCCACAAATTAGTGATAACAATAAAAAGGTTAACGCGGACACCGTTTAATTCTCTTATAAATCATGCTGTTAAATCAATTTCTTCACTTTAAAAAACAAACTTACCCATTACTGTTAACGGCAAATTAAAGGCACTCTTTAGGAATTTTTTGCAATAAATACTTGACCCAGCTGTAACCAACACTTATATATGCCAGCATGTGGGGCTGTGTTGCTCCACAAGTTCGACTAATTTGAATAACGACAAGATAAAGGCTATATATCTACTCATGACAAAATCATTAGTAATAGTAGAATCACCTGCCAAAGCAAAGACAATTAATAAATACCTGGGCAAAGAGTTCATTGTGAAGTCCAGTGTGGGTCATATTCGGGATCTGCCTACCAGTGGTTCAGTAAAAAAAACAGACCCTAAAGAGCGGGCAAAACAAGCGGCGTTAACTCGCAAAATGTCGCCTGAGGAGAAAGCGGAATATAAAGCCGAAAAAGCGAAATCGCAGCTTGTAAATCGTATGGGCATTGATCCAGATAAAGGTTGGGAGGCGCATTACGAAATTTTACCTGGAAAAGAAAAAGTGGTTCAAGAGCTGAAAAAATTAGCTGAGAGCGCCGACACTATTTATCTCGCAACGGATCTTGACAGAGAAGGAGAGGCCATTGCTTGGCACTTGCGAGAAGCCATTGGAGGTGATCAACAGCGCTTCCAACGTGTAGTCTTTAATGAGATTACTCAATCGGCTATTAAAAAAGCTTTCCAAAATCCCGGGCCATTACAACAAGATCGTGTAGATGCACAGCAGGCTAGGCGTTTTTTAGATAGAGTCGTGGGTTATATGTTGTCGCCTTTACTTTGGGAGAAGGTGGCAAGAGGGCTTTCAGCTGGGCGAGTGCAATCTGTTGCGGTCAGAGTTTTGGTTGATCGAGAGAGAGAAATTCGAGCCTTTGTTCCTGAAGAATATTGGAACCTCTTTGCTGATTTATCCGCCGACGATAGCGATATTCGTTTTGAGGTGAAAAAATTTCAAGGTGCGGCTTTCAAGCCTGTCAACCAAGCCCAAACCGAACAAGCCGTTGAGGCACTTAAAAAGGAAAATTTTTCCGTTTCCCAGCGGGAAGATAAGCCGACACAGACAAAGCCGACGGCTCCTTTTATCACATCGACACTCCAACAAGCGGCCAGCACCCGTTTAGGTTTTAGCGTTAAGAAAACCATGATGATGGCTCAGCGCTTGTATGAGGCTGGTTACATTACCTATATGAGAACTGACTCTACTAACCTTAGTGAACAGGCAGTAGAGCAGTGTAGGCAATACATTGTTAAAGAGTACGGTAACCGCTATTGCCCAGAAGAGCCTGTTCGATATTCAAGCAAGCAAGGTGCGCAAGAAGCTCACGAAGCCATACGTCCTTCAGATGTGAGCATTACAATGAATCAGCTGAGCAATATGGAGAGAGATGCCGAGCGCTTGTATGCCCTGATTTGGCAGCAATTTGTCGCTTGTCAAATGACTCCCGCAGAGTTTACCAGCAGTTCAGTGGTCGTGAAGGCGGGTGATTATGAACTGAGAACACGTGGTCGAGTGATTCGTTTTGATGGCTTTTTGAAAGTCCAACCTCAAGTGGCTAAAAAAGATGAGGATGTGATTTTGCCAGATGTTGCCGTTGGCGATGTGCTGAATTTGAAAAAGCTCGATCCTAAGCAAAACTTTACTAAGCCTCCCGCTCGCTACACTGAAGCCAGTCTCGTGAAAGAGTTAGAGAAAAAGGGCATCGGTAGACCGTCAACCTATGCTTCAATCATCTCAACGATACAAGATCGAGGTTATGCTCATATTATTAATCGTCGTTTTTATGCTGATAAAATGGGTGACATTGTCACTGATCGTTTGGTCGAAAACTTCTCAGACCTATTAGACTATGGCTTTACCGCCAAAATGGAAGAATCACTAGATGACGTTGCAGAAGGCAAAATAAAGTGGCTAGATGTTCTTGATGCGTTTTATGAAGACTTCTGTGAAAAGCTATCGGTGGCGCAACAACCAGAAAATGGTATGCGAGCCAATTCGCCCACCATGACCGATATCAAATGTTCCGTCTGTGATAGGGATATGCAAATTAGAACCGGAAGCACAGGCGTATTTTTAGGTTGCTCAGGTTACAACCTGCCACCAAAAGAACGCTGTAAACACACTATGAACCTTGTGTCCGGTGATGAAATTGCCACGGGTGATGATGAAGAAGCTGAAACTAACCAATTGCTAGCAAAACAACGTTGTCCAATTTGTAATGCGGCAATGGACAGTTATTTATTGGATGAGACAAGAAAGCTCCACATTTGTGGTAACAATCCTGATTGTGCTGGCTACTCCGTTGAAAAAGGCAATTTTAAAATAAAAGGCTATGATGGCCCTGTTTTGGAATGTGATAAGTGCGGAAGCGAAATGCAGCTCAAAACAGGACGCTTTGGTAAGTATTTTGGTTGTACCTCTGAGAGCTGTAAAAACACTCGTAAACTGCTTAGAAATGGAGAGGCCGCTCCACCCAAAATGGACCCGGTACCCATGCCAGAGCTGCAGTGTGAGAAAGTAGAGGATACTTACATTCTAAGAGATGGTGCTAGCGGTCTGTTTTTGGCGGCCAGTCAGTTTCCTAAAAACCGAGAAACCCGTGCGCCGTTGGTTGAAGAACTATTGCCCCACAAGGATGAGATCGACAAAAAGTACGCCTTCTTATTCTCAGCGCCCACTGAGGACCCAGATGGCAATAAAGCCATTGTTCGATTTAGTCGCAAGACTAAAGAGCAGTACGTGCAATCCGAGATTGACGGTAAGGCAACGGGTTGGAAGGCTTTTTACGAAGGCGGCCGCTGGGTCAGTGAAGGCGAGGTTAAATCGTCAAAACCTAAGAAAACCACCAAATCTAAGAAAAAATAAGTTCTACAGCAGCTGGTTCGGCTGTTGTAGACAAACTCCTTGTGTGTGAGGATTGACTTTTAGTTATGAATATTATTATATTCGCATATTCGAATATGGTAATTTAAAATGATTAATCCGACCCAATTTTTCAAATGCCTATCTGATGAAACTCGACTACAGGCCGTGCTGATGATTCATCACGAAAGAGAACTGTGTGTTTGTGAGCTGGTAGAGGCGCTACAAGTGAGTCAGCCAAAAATATCCAGGCATCTTGCTCAATTACGAAACTGCGGTGTGCTCGATGATGATCGTCGAGGGCAATGGGTCTTTTACTCCATATCCAAAAAGCTTCCAAGTTGGGCGCTTAATATTTTGGATGAGGCCAGTTTGGGTAGCCAACAGTCTTTAAACCCTCTAAAAATTAACTTACAGGCAATGAAAAATCGCCCCGAGTGTTGTTAATGAAAATACTATACATTTGTACCCATAATCGCTGCAGAAGCATTTTGAGTGAAGCCATTACCAATCATATGTCTGAAGATAAATTTCAAGCATTTAGTGCAGGTAGTCAGCCTGCAGGGGAGGTACACCCCTTATCGATACAATATCTAAAAGAGAAGGGGATTTCTGTCGAACATTTACAAAGCCAATCTTGGGATGACTTTGAAGAGTTAAATCCAGACATTGTGATTACCGTGTGCGATAGTGCAGCGGCCGAAACGTGCCCAGTATGGTTAGGCGATACAATCAAGCTACATTGGAGCCTGCCCGATCCATCTAAGTTAACAGGGACAGACGAAGAGCTGCGCGACGCTTTTTTCGAAGTAATGGACACTATTGAGCAACGCGTTCAAAGATTACTGCAGTTAAATCTTGAGTCTTTGCCTCAAGCGCAGCGTCAAGAAGCGCTCAACCGTTTGGTCGAGGAATAAGTCATGGGCTTGTTCGAGCGTTTTCTCACAGTATGGGTGGGCCTCTGTATTGTCGTTGGGGTATTGCTGGGTAATGAAATACCAGGTTTATTTCAATGGTTTGCTGCTTTAGAGTTTGCTCACGTTAATATCCCTATTGCCATATTCATCTGGATAATGATTTATCCAATGATGATTCAAGTTGACTTTAGTTCGATTAAAGACATCAGAAAAAAACCAAAAGGTTTGTTATTAACATTGGTCATCAATTGGTTAATCAAACCATTTACAATGGCGGCTCTGGGTTGGCTGTTTTTCAAAATTTTATTTGCCGACTTAGTCGAACCCAAAACGGCAAGCGAATACATTGCTGGAATGATTTTACTCGGTGTTGCACCGTGCACGGCGATGGTGTTTGTGTGGAGCCAACTGACTAAAGGTGATCCAAACTATACCTTAGTTCAGGTCTCGGTCAATGATGTCATTATGATATTTGCCTTTGCACCCATCACTGCGTTTTTACTAGGTGTTAGCGATGTTAGTGTGCCCTGGGATACCCTTATTTTATCCGTGATATTATATGTGCTTATTCCACTCATAGCTGGAGTAATAACACGCAAACTACTAGACTCACAACAGGATCACTCACGTCTAGAACATTTTTTGCAAACATTAAAACCAATTTCAATTATCGGATTATTAGCAACGGTCGTTTTATTATTTGGTTTTCAGGCTAAAACGATCATCGCTAATCCATTGGCGATTGTGTTAATAGCCATACCCTTATTGATACAAACCTATGGGATATTTTTCCTGGCCTATGGCATGGCAAAATTCTTAAAACTGCCTCATAACATTGCTGCACCGGCATGTATGATCGGCACCTCTAACTTTTTTGAATTAGCCGTTGCGGTGGCGATTTCTTTGTTTGGCCTTAACTCTGGTGCCGCTCTAGCAACGGTAGTTGGCGTGCTGGTTGAAGTGCCTGTGATGCTCACTTTAGTGGCATTGGCCAATAAAACTCGTCACTGGTTTGGAGAAAGTTAATATGAGTGATCTTATTAATATTGATCAAGAATCATTGTTGCCGATCGAGCATCAACAACTATTTAATCAAAACCAATCTCGACATAAACCCAGAATTTTATTGCTTTACGGGTCTTTAAGAGAGCGTTCATTTAGCCGTTTAGTTACAGAGGAAGCGGCTCGGTTATTAGAATATTTTGGAGCAGAAACACAAACGTTTAACCCTTCAGGTTTGCCACTGCCTGATGATTCTGATGAGCAGCACCCCAAAGTACTGGAGCTAAGGGATTTGGCACAATGGAGTGAAGGGATGATCTGGTGCAGCCCCGAAAGGCATGGGGCGATGACTGGTATTATGAAAGCTCAGATTGATTGGATACCCTTGTCTCATCAAGGAGTAAGGCCGACACAAGGTAAGACGTTGGCGGTTATGCAGGTCTGCGGTGGCTCGCAATCCTTTAATGCAGTCAATCAAATGCGCCTTCTTGGTCGGTGGATGAGAATGATTACCATCCCTAATCAGTCATCTGTTCCAAAGGCTTGGTTAGAATTTGATGAGAATAATAGAATGAAGCCTTCATCGTATTATGATCGTATCGTTGATGTTGTTGAAGAATTGATCAAGTTCACCCTATTAACACGTGATTGCAGTGATTATCTGGTTAACCGTTATTCTGAGCGCAAGGAATCAGCCGAAGAATTTAGACAGAGAATAGATCAGAGAGCCGAATAAATTTTTGACATGAAATGTTCTTTAAAGAGATTTCGATCACGAAAGACACAATCTTCCTATGTTAAAGTTTACGCCAATAAGGATAAAAGTATTAGGGCCTGTTGACGTTTCATTATCACTCCTGTTGGAGTCTAAAAAAGCGCTAATCAAGGCGCGAGGAGAGAAGTTTAGTGATTCTAAATGAACGACGAGCAACACCGAGTAGCGCTTTTTTAGGCCCAACCCGAAGGGCCATGGCTATTTTTGCTGCTGACTGTGTTA
>CAXQRU010000067.1:0-16134 GCA_964226685.1 Polaribacter sp.
AAGAGAGTCTTTGATGAACTGCCCAATGCGCAGACACTTGAGGCGGTTGAAAACTTACTGCCTTGGCGATTAGGTGATTCACTCAATTAATAACTAATCAACTATGGAGTTGATTTGGCGCTTACAACGTTAAGTCTCTTCTTCACAATTTTCATTGGGTTGACCACACTCATCAAGTGTTAGAGAAAGCCTCGGCTATTGAGGCTGCTGCCGTGGATATGGAAACGGGTATGAGAGGTTTTATGCTTGCGGGCAAAGATGATTTCTTAGAGCCTTATCATATTGGGCGCCAGCGCTTTAACACGCTTATTGCCGAGTTATCGGAAACGGTGAGTGATAACGCCGCTCAGGTCACACTATTGAAAGAAACCAAGGCCACTATTAACGATTGGAATAATAAAATTGTGGAGCCTAGTATCGCCTTTCGCAAACAAGTCGGTAGCGGCAAAACCATGGATGAGGTTGCCAGTTTGATTGGCGAGGCGAAAGGTAAACAATATTTTGATCAATTTCGCAGCCAAATAGCCACCTTTAAAGAGCGTGAGAGGGCATTGATGGCTCAGCGTGCAGCATCCTTGGATTCGACCTCGGCATTTGTGATTAATACCTCCATATTTGGCACATTACTGGCGATGATTGTTGGAATTGGTCTAATTATTTTTCTCACTAAAAATATCATGCGCCAACTTGGTGGTGAGCCAGCCTTTATTGCTCAGATCGCAAAAAATGTTGCGGCGGGAGATTTACAGGCCAATGCTGAGGCAATGGCACAGCAGCAAACCGTCGGCGTTTTTGCTGAGCTGCAACATATGGTAAAAAGCTTGACGGAAAAAGCCCAAGCCGCGCAAGCGATAGCCAGTGGCGATTTAACGATGAAGATTCATTTGGCATCCGATAGGGATATGCTCGGTATATCACTTCAAAAAATGGTAGAGAACTTGAATCATTTAGTGAGTCAAGTTCAAACGATTAGTGATTCTATAGCCAAGGGCAGTCGCCAATTGTCCGAGGGCAGTAAAAATGTTGCCGAAGGCTCTCAAGAGCAATCCTCCAATCTTGAAAATATTTCGTCCTCTCTATTTCAGTTAACATCGCAAACGGGTGAAAATGCCGAGAACGCTAGACAGGCAAGGGCATTATCGAGCGATGCCCAGCGAGCAGCTAAAGAGGGTAGTGATGAAATGCGCAGAATGATGGAGGCTATGCAAGAGATTAATAATTCCAGCCAAAGCATAGAGGCCTTTATTAAAACCATTGATGAAATTGCAGCGCAAACAAACTTGCTTGCCCTGAACGCCGCTATCGAAGCTGCGCGAGCAGGAGAGCAGGGCAGGGGCTTTGCTGTCGTTGCTGATGAGGTGCGAAGTCTTGCGGCCAGAAGTGCAACGACCGCCCAGGAAACGTCGCAGTTAATTGCTCAGTCTACCGAAAAAACACAAAATGGCATTAATATCGCTGGGCAAACGATGACGGCGCTGGAGAAAATTTTCGCAAATGTTGATGAAGCCTCAGACTTGGTGGCGCAAATTGCGAGTGCTTGTAGTGAGCAAGCTCAAGCGGCGGAGTATATTTCTGAAAGTGTTTCCGAAATTGATGCGGTCGCTCAATCCAGTAGTGAAACTGCTAAGTCTGCGGCGGCCACTTCGGAAGAGTTGGCGAAACAAGTGTTGACTTTAAATCAGACCTTAAAACAATTTAAAGTTAAGTAATCATCGTTTCAGAATTTCCTTAATAAACAACGACAGTTTACATCCCTGTAAAGCTGTCGTTATTTTACTTGAGATGTTCTTGTGGTCGGCAGTTGAGGTATGTCAACCAGCCCCTCGTTAACAACACCTATCTCATTCATTTCATAAAAATAATAAATGTTCTTATTGTTGCGAAGAATAATTTCCTTGTAGCCATTGCCATTCATGTCTAAACGAAAAGCATTATCGCCGCCTGCTGGTTCAAGAAATTCTTCTTGGCCGAAAGGGTAAGGCAAATCATTGATGGTATATATGGTGCCGCTCGGAATCGTTACTGAATCAGTCATTGTTGTGGGTGCATCAATAGCGACATGAATCCAGTCATAGCCAATGACGGTGCTTTTAGCGAGTAGTTCATCGCGACCATCGTTATTATAATCCGCTCCGCCCACCAGCGCTTGGCCGGTATCGATGATGCTATCAAGCGGGTATAAGTGCAAACTGCTCACCGTGCCAGACGTGAAATCTACATCGTAGTAATACCAATCACTAAATAAGAAAATATCTCGCCGACCTGGGCCGCTTAACTAAATATGTCGCGGACTGAATTGTTTTTTTAGAAAATCAGACAAGGCTTCGAGGGGGCATGATCGCTTCACCAAAGCCTTTGGTAGTGTTATGATGGCGCTTGGATCAAGCTTGGGGCTGTTCATGAAAATTTGGGTTGATGCGGATGCTTGTCCGGTCGTTATTAAAGAGATTTTGTATCGAGCTGCCACTCGCACCAAAGTTTCGGTCACGTTGGTGGCCAACCAATATCTAAAAGTCCCCGCATCCCCCTACATTCGAGCCATGCAGGTGCCAAAAGGCTTTGATGTGGCCGATAATGAAATTGTGCGCTTGGTGGAATCGGAAGATTTGGTCATCACCAGTGATATACCACTGGCCTCCGAGGTGATTACCAAGGGCGCCCACGTCTTAACACCCAGAGGGCAACGTTTAACGGCGGATAATATTGGGGCTCGTTTGGACATGCGAGATTTTTTAGAAACCATGCGCGCAGGTGGTATCGAAAGCGGCGGCCCACCCGCTTTTAGCAATGCCGATAAACAAGCCTTTGCCAATCATTTAGATCGATTCATTACTAAAGCCATCCAAAAGGACTAGGGTTATGCCAGAGAATTTTCATGATAAAGCTAAGGAAACGGGTAATACATTAAAATCGTACATTTTATCGTTTTCATCCGTCGCCACTGGGGTGTTTTTCTTTCGTTTGACTGGCGAGCATGTTGCTCAGTTTTCGTATTTAGAAAAAACCCTGCTTATTCTTGCGATGAGTTTTTTTGCAGTAACGGTGCTGCTTTGTTTGATCGAGCTGCACATTGATGCCAAGCGTTTTTTTCTCAGTGCGAAGGAAGTTAAAAAACCTGAACAAGAGCGAGATTGGGCGGCCATTAAGCGTTTAAAATCGTTTCGAGTGAAGTTGATGTTTTCCAGTTATGGAACTATCTTTATTGGCTTTGCCTTTGCCTTCGTTTATATGGTGCAGCGCATTGCTTAAGACAGCTTGGGCGATTATTTTTCTCTCGGTATTGGTTTGGTCTGGCATTGAACCAAAAGATACCCTTACCTGGTTTTTAGAAACCGTACCCGCCATGATTGGTGGCGTGATTGTGCTTTTTAGTATTTTTCGCTTCCCGCTAACGCCACTGCTCTATTCTTTGATTTTGATTCACTCCATTATTTTAATGGTGGGCGGTCACTATACCTATGCCGAAGTGCCTTTTTTCGATGGTCTATGGGGTGAGGGCCGTAATAACTACGATAAACTTGGTCACTTTTTTCAGGGCTTTGCGCCCGCCATTATTGCGCGAGAAGTATTGATTCGCAATCAGGTCGTTAAAGGTAAAGTATGGCGTGCAATCATCATTGTTTGTGTTTGTCTAGCGTTTAGTGCATTTTATGAATTGCTAGAATGGCTGGCGGCACTGCTTTCAGGTGAGGCCGCGGAAGCCTTTTTAGGAACGCAAGGTTATGTTTGGGACACCCAATCGGATATGGCTTGGGCTTTATTGGGGGCGGTCTTGTCTGTGTTGGTATTGAGCAAGTGGCATGATAGGCAGCTCAAATCTTTGGCGGGTGATTCATGAAAGCGCCAGGCTTTCATGAATAGACCTTAACTGCTTATCGGTTTAACCCAAAACACACCGACTTCTGCTTTCACCACTTCCACCTCGGTTCCGGCCGCTATCGGCTGCTCGCTCTTTATGCGCCAGGTAATCCCTGAGTAGACATAGCTGCTGCTGCCTTTGCTGTCGACATCGCTTTCTATGAAAAATCGATGGCCATCAAAGTCGCTTTTTACGGGCTTGTGATCAGACTTATTTTGTAGCTTCAGCAAAGGCTTCCACAGCACAGCGGCCAGCGCGAAGGAAATAATGGCATTGGCTAGCAGCAGCGCCGTCCAGGTGGCTGGCAGTATGCCAGCCCAAGTCAGAGCGCCAGTAAGCACCAATGATAGCCCTAAAAAAAACAGCACAAAGGTAGCAAAGCCAAAGACCAGTATTTCAATGGCTAACAGCGCAATCCCGGCTGTGATTAACAGCTCGGGAACATATTGGCTTAGATTCTCAGGCATGGCTACCCCTTGTTTAGCACATTGATAATACTGGTCGCTTGAGCAACCAGAGAGGCAGCGTCCGTCGCGCCATCGGGTAGTAAGACCACACTGGAATCTTTGGCAATGGCTTGTTTGGCGGCAATGGCCTTAGTCGCCAGATCAAGTTGCACAGCCTTTTGTCCCTGCTCGGTAGCGGCCGCTTCACCCACGACTCTCAAGGCTTGGGCTTTAGCGTCGGCAACCGCTCGAATCGCTTGGGCTTCACCCTCGGCCGCCAATACTTGTTCGGTACGATCCGCCTCAGCCGCGAGTACCCGCGCTTGTTTTTCACCTTCGGCAATATTAATAGCCGCTTGACGCTCACCCTCGGATTCCAAAATCTTAGCCCGGCGCTCACGCTCGGCGCGCATTTGTGATTCCATGGCATCCATGATCGAGGCCGGTGGCACAATGTCTTTGATCTCATAGCGCAACACCGCGACACCCCAGGTTTCAGAGGCATCGTTGATGGCGGCGACAATTTGGGCGTTTAGGGCATCGCGATCTTCAAAGGTTTTATCCAGCTCAATTTTACCTAGCTCAGAACGCATCGTCGTTTGCGCCAATTGAGTCACGGCAAACACATAATCTTCAACGCCGTAGGTGGCTTTGTAAGGGTCGAGTACCCGGAAGTACAACACGCCGTCGACGCTGAGCGAGATATTATCTTTGGTGATGGCCGCTTGGCTGGGTACATCATAAGCCTGCTCTTTCAGCGAGCGGTCGGCAGCGACTTTATCGATAATGGGCCAAATAAAATTCAAACCCGCCTCTTTGGTGGATTGATACTTACCAAAACGCTCCACCACCCAAGCACGGTTTTGTGGCACGAACTTGATGGATGACTTTAATAGAATGACGACAAAAACGAATAGGGCGAATTGATAGGTTAAAACATAATTTGTAATGATTTCAACAATTTCCATTGTATGCTCCTTATGACCTTGTAATGACGAAACCCTAGCGGTTTCGAACTCCTAGTCATTATACAGAAGTTTGGTGTTTTTGCCTCTTTGGTTGTGTGCTGAAAAATTAGACGGTCTTTGCCGTTTTTGTTAACATCATGGGGCCTACTGGCCTAGATTTGCATTAGGCCTACTTTAACCATAACTTTTTTTGAAGGGAATCGAATTATGTTTAATCTATCGAATCGTCAATTGAGAACAAAACCCGTAAAAATTACGGATAGAATGCTGTGTGACTCCAAGGTCATGCACCAACTTTGTAACCGTGATGTTAAATGGCTGATGTACTCTCCGATATCGGTTCAGGTTTCGGTGTTGGAAAACAGCCCTAAACTGCTGAAGAAGGCGGAAAAATATTCTCTTTCTTGGCTTTACCGAATTGGGGTTGAAGCCAAAACTAAAGCAGCGGCTTTGGCGATTAAACACTCGCATGCCTTTGACGTACTGGCGCCAGACTTCCTGGAAGACCCTGAGGTGATGGCTTTGGTCGAAATAGAGAGAGCTAAGCAAAAAGCGGTGAGAAAGTCGAGAAGCTTCGCGAGTTTTAGCCAAGATGGCTATTACACCAATGAAGGGTTTATGATGAATGAACCCCTTGAAAAGCCGTAACAATCGTTAGGCTCTACCAACAAACCTGCAACTTGTGTTGCGGGTTTTTTTATATCAACATTTATTGTTTAGCACCTGAGTTCAATAGGCGGTTTCCTTGTCACTTGTTGAGCGTTTGGTTTTGCCTGCTTTTTTTGCCGGTCGTTGTGCCGCTCTCTCGGCTTCAATGCGCTTCAGTAATTGTGAGGCCGGTTCATCGTTAGGGTCTTGCGGCACCAACTCCCCTCGAAAGGCCTTGGCCAATAACGACTGGGTTAAACGATCCGTTCGTTTTTTGGCGGCCAGGTATTGCTGTTCGATGGTATCAGCCAAGGCGAAGAGCGATTCGACGCGGCGGACGATTTCGGTTTGTTCTTTGATGGGAGGCAAAGAGATACGAAGGCCTTTAACTGATGATTGGTTAATCGTATTCTGCCCTGCGCTTGTAGATAGGCTAGCTTTTAAGTATCTCCGCCCATCTGACTCATTTGCCACAAAGGTTAGATATGTAGGAAGTATTTGTTCCTTTAGCCGTAAGCGTATAAAGTGATCACAAAATCCTTCTATATCATTTTGAGTATTGTATCGTACAAAACGTCCTGCTAGCTCAACGCTACCATTTACACGAATCACTAAAATATCCCCGTCATTGAGTGAATATTTTTCTAGCTCCTTATCATTCAATTTTATTTTTCGCTCGTTGCCAAATACTCTTTTGGCCCCTTTGAAGTCCGCTAATCGTAGGATGGTCGTTTCGATGCCGCTTTTACCGTTTCTTTTAGACAAGCCATTTAC
This sequence comes from Polaribacter sp., assembly GCA_964226685.1. Taxonomy (GTDB): domain Bacteria; phylum Pseudomonadota; class Gammaproteobacteria; order Pseudomonadales; family Cellvibrionaceae; genus CAXQRU01. The sequence goes on from CAXQRU010000067.1 coordinate 6,696, forward strand.
TGATGAGCTGATTAACTCTTCCAAAAATACTTGTTTCCAATTTTCATTGTCTTGACTCCTCCACTCATTAGTCAACGCCCCACTCGTCGCCGCAGCCAATACCGATTGACGAAAGCGTTTGAGTAGGGTGGGGATTTTGTCTAGGTGTGCTTGGGCGGCATTGACGTTGGCCAATAGGCTGTCGAGTTTATTGGCGATGCGGATTTGTTCGTTCTGTGGTGGAAGCAATACATTTAGATTTTGAAGACCTTCTTTTGTTATTTGTGGTTGTGCAGAGCCAGAGATTATTTCTTTAAAGTCAACTGATCTCAAATAGTAGTAGAGATAATCTATATTGATTTCCCCATACAGCGAATCCAAGGCCATAGCATTACCGTTTATATATGACTTTGGTAGTGATTTATGAATGTTGCCACATGAGGCGCCTCGGCATGTGATCATAATTGTAGGCTTTTCATGAGTAAAACATGAGTACCTTCCTATAATTCCGTTTGCACCATAAACCGTGAAACCTTCAGGTAATAAGTCTTTTTTGGAAATTGTTTTCCATTGTTTTGGTTGTGAAATATTAAATAAAGAGATTAAACACCACCCCTTCGGCAACTCACTCACACCACCACCTCATCACTGCCTTCTTCCTCCGCACCCAATTCCACCAATGCCGCTTGCAATGCCTGCATGGCACCGGCCATTTCTTCTAAGGCTTCATGAATTAATATATCCGGTTCGGGTAGCTTGGTGCTGTCTTCTAGGCTGTCGTCGCGGATCCAGTTAAGGTCTAGGGAGTCGTCTTTGGCTCGGATGTCTTCACGAGAAAAGCAGCGTAGCCGGCAGGTATCGACATCGCCAATATCACTACCATCTTGGTGTTTTTGCACAAAGGCTTCACGGGCGGCTTGGTTGACTTGGGTTAAGTCGTGGCCTACGGCTTCAAAAAATTCGTCAAAGTATTGGTTGGTAAAAGGGGTGCGTTTGCCAAATTGGGGCATGTTCGCGCGCATATCGTAAACCCAAACCTGTTGGGTATTGCCTTGATCTTGGTTTTCGTCTTTGGGTTTGGAGAAAAATAGTACATTGGTTTTCACCCCGGCAGCATAAAAAATACCAGTAGGCAAACGCAAAATGGTGTGCAGGTTACACTTGTCCATTAAATCTTGGCGAATGGTTTTGCCGGTGCCACTTTCAAAGAGCACATTATCGGGCAGTACTACGGCGGCACGCCCACCGGGTTTGAGCATCACATGATAGATTAGGTGTAAAAAGGCCAGTTGTTTATTGCTGGTGTAGTGCACGAGATCATCGCGTGTGGGTATGCCGCCGCCTTGCTTAGTGCCAAAGGGTGGGTTGGCTAAAATCAAGCTGGCTTTGGGGAGATCTTTGCCTTCATTGCTGAGGGTGTCGCCATATAAAATACCCGCGTTTTGGTCGCTCACAGCGAGGTCGTGCAGCATCAGGTTCATCATGGCGAGGCGGCGGGTATCGGGTACGAATTCCATGCCATAAAAGGTGTTGTGTTGGTAGCGGTAGTAGCTGTGTTCATCCAGGGCGGCGATGTTGTTCTGCTCTTTAATATAGTGATGGGCACTAATTAAAAAGCCACCGGTGCCTGCGGTGGGGTCGACGATGACATCGTCTAGGCTGGGCTTCATTAGCTCGACCATGGCATTAATTAAGACTCGCGGTGTAAAGTACTGCCCCGCGCCAGACTTTTTCTCGGTGGCATTAATTTCTAATAGCCCTTCGTACATATCGCCCAGACCTTCTTGCTTGGCTTCGTACCAATCGAGTTTGTCGATCTCTGTCACCAGTTTGTTTAAGGTGGCGGGCTTGCGGATAACGGTGTTGGCGTTGTTGTAAATGGCTTGGGTAATCACAGAGCCGTGGCTGCCGAGATCCACTAGCATTTTTTTGTAGTGCTCTAGCCGGGTAGCGGAGTTTAGCGATTCGAGGTCGCGCCAGCGACAGCCCTCAGGAATTAGTTGGTCTTGCCCGGTTTCTTCGACCATCTTTAAAAAAACCAGAAAGGTGAGCTCATTGATGTATTCGTGATAGGTGACGCCATCGTCTCGCAATAGGTTACAAAGGTTCCAGAGTTTGGCAACTAGGTCTTGGGTGCTCATGGGTTACTCGTTATTTAGAGGTTGGTTTGGTTGGCATCACTTGCCAGTGGCCACCGCGAGGCGAGCCAATGCGTTGAATCAGCCCGTTTTGTTTCATTTGGTCTAGGTGGTATTTGACTCCGTCTTCGGTAATATCGCCTAGCATGTTAGCAATGTCGGTACGGCTGGCTTTGGGGTTGTTGGCCAGTATCGCCAGAATTTTCTGGGTAGTGTTCTGGGTAGTGTTCTGGGTAGTTGTTTCAGCTTCCTTACTAACGGTTACTAATAAACCGCCGGTAATTTGCTCAAATACGGGTTTCGCAAGGCGCTGCTGTTGGCAGGCTTGAATGACTTTATCGATGCCACGGCCCCAGTTGTCAATATAGCCTGCTTTGTAGCAGGCTTGGGCAATCAGAGGGTTGCGAGGGAACGAGGCGTGTAGTTGAGTTAAGGATTCAACACTGAGTTCTTCGGGTAGCTTGCCGCTGTTCCAAATGCATAGGCGATCATCGTGCACGCGAATTTGAGTCATGGCGCCGGTATAGTCGCGATGCACTAGCGCATTGAGTAACAGCTCGCGCAGGGCTTCTTTGGGGTATTCCAAGGTTTCAACGCGCTGAATGCCTTCAAAATGAATGGGCTTGACCAGAAATTTGCGTTCCAATTGCTCAATGACATCGAGCAATAAAAAAATCAAGTTGCCTTCGGATTCTTCTTGGTAGCGTAGATCGACTAGATCCTCACCAAAACGGCCGATTTTGACAAACAGGTTGGGGTAAAAACGCCCCGGGTCTTTACCAAACAAGACAATAGCCGCGCGTTTGAGTTGTTCGCCTTCGCTTAAGCGCAATTTCAATAATAGCTCAGCGGTGGATAAAGCCTCGGGGTTAGGTAGTCGCCCTGCGCGTGAAGCATCTTGTTTAAATTGTTCGATGGCGGCATCGTCGATATCGCTCAGGGTTGCCGTCGGCTCAATCACATCATCCCAGCTTTTGCCCATGCTTTTTAAGAGAAATTCGTTGAGTGCTTGCCCTTTTAATTCCGTCTTGGTACTGCCGCTGCGATAGTAGTAATGCCCGCGATAGGAGATAGGAACACTGTATTTGGGCGTGATGATTTCGATTAAGGTTTTCCCCTTTTCAACCAAGGTATTGACGCTACACATCACTCCCAATTGCTGGTGGATTTTATTGGGGATGTCTTCCAGTAATTTTTGAGGGCGTTCAACGCCTATGGGGTCGCCATTATCGGATTTGCCAATGATTAAGGTACCACCGTGTGCGTTGGCAAAACCGCAAATCCATTCCAGATATTTATCATGCCAGGATTGCTTCCACTCAGTGACTTGGTTTTCCTGGTTCACGGATGTTCCCATAGTTGTTGATTAAAGGTGTCCAATATCTCGGTAATGGGTTGATCAAACAGTTTATTGGCGCGCTTGATGCCGCCTTGGTGCTGAAAAATACCTTGGTTGAGAGCCGGTTCGTCGACAATGGTGGTGGCTTTCATTTGCTCAGCAATCAGCTCCAGCCATTGCCGTTGAGGCGTTTTCCAGGGCTGGCTATTTAACACGTGTTCGAGTGCCTTGTCCACTCGTACTTCCCACGGAATGAGTGCTTCACCCAGAGCCGCTTGGCGAATAAAGCCAATGATGCGCGCGGTAATATCCTCTTGTTTGACTTCTTTCCAGGCCGTTTGTAGGTCTTTTTCACGAAAATGGTTGCGATCTAGTTCGACAGCGAGCGCTTTTAAATCCTGGCGTGTTAAGGCCCAGGGTTTTTTGATGATCGTTTGTATCGCCGTTAGGCGATTACTGTTAGCGTTCACAAACTGATTGAAGGCATTGAGGTAATCTTCTGGTTTTTGGCCATCGCCGTAGCCGGTGGTGGTATGTGTCACCACATCTTCACCATCGTGGTAGACCACGGGCGTTTTAAAGCTGCCAGAGAGCATTTTTTGGTCGAGCAATTGTCCAAGGCCTGGGTGTTCACCAAACCACTGGGTGACTTGCTCTAAGGGCATATTTTTTAGAGCCTTAGCCAATTCGCTGGGCGTTTGACCGGCCAGTATTGTAAATTGTTCGGCTTGCTGATCACTTAAATAGTTCTTTTTAACTTGTAGTTTGGCAATGAATTGTTTCCTGGCAAGGTCTTGCAAATCAGGTGCGCTGACTTGCTGCATTTCGGCTTCTAGTTCACCAAATGAAATATCGACTTTGGTCACCACGGGTTTCATGGTGTTGACCTTTTCGAGCTGCTTGTAAATATCGACCGCGTCATAAATGCGGAAAGGCCCTTTGCCAATTTCTGGGCATAGGCGTGTTGCCCGGCCTAACATTTGTTCAAATAAAATGCGGCTATTAACGCGCCTGAGAAAGACCAAATTGCAAATTTTGGGTACATCGATACCGGTGGTGAGCAGATCGACGGTCACGGCAATATTGGGTAGTCGGTCATTTTTAAAGTGACGAATGTGGGTAAGGGGTTTGTCAATGGAGCCGGTAATTTTTTGTACGGCATTGTCGATCACTTCACCGTGGTATTGCTCAATCGCCTCTTTAAAGGCTTCGACAACTTGGTCGGCGTGTTTGTCGGTAACGCAAAACACTAGGGTTTTTGCCGGCGAATAAGGGTCGATAGCATCATTCTCAATCAGCCATTTGGTGACGACCTTGGTGAACTCTGGGGCAACGACTTTACGGTTAAAATCGGAGACATCAAAATTTAGCTCATCGGGAGTGTTGTAGCTTGTGAGGCCACTATTGGTATCGTAAACCTGGACAGTTTCATTCGCTTGGTAACGAATCCCTTCTTCTGCCAATTTAGTATGAAGACGTATGGGCGGTAGGTGATCATTTAGATGACCATCGAGCACCGCTTCGGGGTAACTGTAGGTGAAAGCAGGTGGCCCAAATATTTCGGTGGTGTGTAACGCGGGGGTGGCGGTTAAGCCAATTTTAAAAGCATCAAAGTATTCAATAACGCTACGGTATTTGGATTGATAGTCCTTTTGGTCGCGAAAAAGAATTTCGGTGTCACTCAGTTCTTGGTCCAACAAATAACCTCGGTGGCACTCATCCACTACGATACAGTCGTACTGGCCAACGCCAGGGCGCCGGTCATTATCCCCTGGGTAGAGAATGCGCTTCACTAAGCCTTGAACAGTAGCAACATGCACCTTAGTCGCTTCCTCTGGTGTTGGTTTTACGGGTTTATTTTGCTCCATGCCCATTACTTCAAAAGTATCGGCAAAGGTGTTGAGGTCTTCAAGGCGGACTTCACCAAAATCATCCGTCGCTTGCACACCTAGGGCGGAACGATCCACTAAAAACAGGATGCGGCGAAAGCGTTCGGTTTTAAGGAGGCGGTAGACCATGGCAATCGCAGTTTTGGTCTTGCCGGTGCCAGTGGCCATGGCGATCAAAGCGTTGTCTTTACCGTCTTTGATGTGTTGCTCAACCGCTTTGATGGCGCTGATTTGATAGTCGCGCAAGCGTAGGTGATAATCAAAACCCATGGCATCCAGTTCTCGTTCGGCCTGCTGAGGGGTTTATCTTAAGTAGGCTTTAATTTCTTCAGGTTTGTACCAGCCTTTTAAGGCGCGACGCCGGTTGCTGTTATCCCGCACATCCAAAAACCAAATGCCGCTTTCTTGTTCTAGCTGCTTTAAATAGGGCCTACCATTGGTGGCTAGTGTTAACGGCACTTTGAACTCACCATAGTGAGTGTCGATGGTGCAGGCATCTTTCTTTAGGAAGCCTTTAGAGTAACGCTTGGCTTGGTCAATAGCACTATAGATATTACGAGACTTTTTTTTGGCTTCAATAACCGCGACTGGGGTTAAACCCATAAACAGCACATAGTCCGCTGGGCCCGAGGCTGTGGGCCACTCGGCAATGGCGCGATTGGTGTTAGCAATGGGGCGTGCGCCTTTGGCATAGCACAGATTTTCAGTGTCTGCTTCCCAGCCGGCTTCAATGAGTTGCTCGTCAATGAGTATCCGTGTCTCGTCCTCGTTGAGAGGTAACCGAGTTTTTTCAATTTGGCGGATCTGCTGGGCTTGTTGCTTTTGTTCCAGTTGAGCAAAAAGCTGTTGATGCGCGAGGTTGGCTGCGTCCATTTTGGCTTTATAGGCAGAGAGCTCTTGCTCATTCTCTGCCGCCACTTGCTCCCACACTTGGCTTTCTGCCGTCATCTCATCGGCTCGCTGTTTTTCAGCCTTGGCTTTTTGTGCCTCTATTTGTTGAAGCTCCTCTGCGTGGGCTAAGCGATCCTCGGCGGATCGATGTTGCTTTTGTAACTCCAAGAAGGCTTCTTCTAGTTGTCGAACCTTTTCAGAGGGATCTTTCGGCTTGATAAATGCCTGTAATTTAAAGCCTTTGGCTTTGGTACCGCCAAAGTTGATATGGAACCAAGCACTCAGAGCATGCCCCACTTGCAGTGACTTTAGGGCGTCTCGGTGAGAGGATGAAGTGATGTCATGTGCGGCGGGATTACCCAGTTTTCGTAGTGTGTGAAAAGCATCTTTAATCTGGCGGTCAAGTCTGAGCGTGTAATCCAACTCTTTGAGAAGGTCATATTGGGTGACTTCAGGGCCGGCATTTAAGCCTAATCGGGCGGCTAGTGTTTTGGCGAATGCTTCACCCAATTGGCGCATTTTGATAAGAGTGGTGTTCGGGTCTGGTACAAAACAAGCCTCTGCGGTTTGTGCTAAGCGCAGAAGTAACTCATCGTGATGTTTTAAAAATTCAAAATTGCTCATACTTCTCGCCTAAACCTCCTATCTGCCTGTGGGATCTTACAGGGTTTGGATTGGGTAATCCAGGCTCGGATGGTGTATCCGCTTGCTTCGCTCCAGCGCCCACGATAGACTAAACCACCCTAGAAAGTGATAGTAATTTATGTCTAAAGATTCCCCCCGCGTTGGCTTTGTGTCCCTGGGTTGCCCCAAGGCTTTGGTCGATTCTGAACGTATTTTAACCCAGCTTCGAACCGAAGGTTATGAGGTAGTGGGCCAGTATCAAGATGCCGATGTGGTCGTGGTTAATACCTGCGGCTTTATCGATAGTGCGAAACAAGAGTCGCTCGATGCCATTGGCGAGGCTTTAAGTGAAAATGGCCGTGTGATTGTGACCGGTTGCATGGGGGGAAATGAGTCGGCCATTCGCGATGTGCACCCTGATGTCGTTGCAGTGACTGGTCCGCAGCAGTATGAGGCTGTGGTCAATGCGGTGCACGAGGTGGTGCCGCCCAAAAAAGATCACAACCCGTTTGTGGATATTGTGCCACCCCAGGGCATTAAGCTCACCCCCAGGCACTATGCTTATCTGAAAATTTCTGAAGGCTGCAATCATCGTTGCAGCTTTTGTATTATTCCCTCGCTTCGTGGTGATCTGGTCAGTCGAGGTATTGGCGAGGTCATGGATGAGGCCGAGCGCTTAAAAGCGGCGGGTACCAAGGAGCTACTGGTGGTGAGCCAAGATACCTCAGCTTATGGGATTGATACCAAGTTCCGCACTGGCTTTTGGCAAGGGCGCCCCTTGAAAACACAATTTTTAACGCTCTGTGAAACCTTGGGCGAGCTGGGTATTTGGGTACGCTTACACTATGTGTATCCATACCCGCATGTGGATAACGTCATCCCGTTGATGGCCGAAGGCAAGATTTTACCGTATCTGGACATCCCCTTTCAGCACGCCAGCCCGCGCTTGTTGAAAGATATGAAGCGCCCCGCGCACGATGCGAAAACCTTAGAGCGTATCAAGCGTTGGCGAGAAATTTGCCCAGAGCTGACGATTCGCTCCACATTCATCACGGGCTTCCCTGGTGAGACGGAGGACGATTTTAAATACTTACTCGATTGGCTCGATGAAGCGCAGCTTGATCGCATCGGTTGCTTTCAATACTCGCCCGTTGAAGGCGCTACTGCCAATGAGTTGCCCAATCATGTGCCCGATGAGATCAAACAGGCTCGCTGGGAGCAGTTGATGGCCCACTCTCAAAAAATTTCCACGAACCGTTTGGCGAAAAAAGTCGGTACGGTGCAATCGGTGATTATTGATGAGGTCGATGATGAGGGGGCGATTGGCCGCAGTCAGGGCGATGCGCCTGAAATTGATGGCTTAGTTTATCTAAATGATGAATTTTCCCTAGCGCCAGGGGATATTGTCAAAACGACGATCACGCACAGTGATGAATACGATTTATGGGCAGAAAAAATGGAGGAAAAATGAAAAATACATCATTGAACTACATTTTATCCTTGCTTTGCGTCACAGTGCTCGCCGGTTGTGGCGGCACAAACCCCGTGAAGCCAGACCCTGATCCGGGCAGCGCTCAGCCGACAGTGACTGATGCGGTATTTATAGAATCTACCGAGTTTTTTAATAACCACTCCGGTTCTGTGAGTATGCGAGCCCCTCTTAATGATCGCGGTTTACTTAAAGATGGCTACCAATTTCAGTTTCGCTCCAAAGATAAAGTGGCGATTAAAAATATTGTGATTGTGGTGGGCGGACAGCGTATTGTTCTGGAGCAGGGGGTGCGTTATATCACGCCCAGTCGTGGTTTGAATTTTGTGCTGACCCTTAATGACTCTCTATTTATGAGTGCAGAAAGCCCTGCAACCCTGTTGTTTAACTACGATGGAGATAGCAAGGTGATTGAGATCCGTGATCATAAGTTTGGTGTGTTTATGGCAGGGGGAGATGCCTAGCTCTTCTGAGCTAGGCATAAAATGCCTTAGAACTGGTAGTTAAGGCCAAAGCTTACCGCATCAGTTTCAACGTCAATGGGGAAGTTGTCATAGTCACCATCTGGGTAGACGGTGTACTCAAGGGTGAGCGCTAGGTTGGAGCTGATGCTGTAATTAGAGCCAACCCCATAGATCGCGCCGCTCGCATCGGCGTCATCACCATCGCTGTCGCTATAATCTGCTTGAGCGTAACCCAGTTTAGCAAAAAGCTCGAAGCTATCGCTTATGGGTAGGATGCCAACGGCTGAAACACCAACAATGCTGTCCAATTCAAAATCATAAACACCGCCGACAGAGTCATCGCTCACGCCGAAACCTACTAGACCTTCAACAGCAAAATTGCGGTGGAATTTGTGGCCAAAAACAAGATTCAAAGAGGTGGGTTGGGCATCAGCGCTGGCGCCGAAAATAGTGTGTTCAGTATCCAATACTGAGAAAGAGCCGCCAACGTACCAATCACCTGCATTAGCAGCAGCAGAAAGGGCCAATAAACCGGTTAAAAAAACTTTTTTCATTGTAAATCTCCTTAATTCACCCAGTACTCATTGTGTTCCTTGGGTGTTATAAAAATTAAAATCACTTTTTTG
>CAXQRU010000068.1:0-32983 GCA_964226685.1 Polaribacter sp.
AGACGTGTGCTCTTCCGATCTGAATTAGTTGTTTTACTTATATTTTAGAGTGTAATACATTGTTGTTTAAAACGCTAATACAACAATGAGGCCAACTATGCAGTTAATTCAGTCCTGGTTCCACCTAGATGCCTTGGCGCTGACCATGATGACATTAGTGGGGTTTGTGGGCTTGAGTGTGGGCTTATTTGGGTATCGCTATATGCATGGGGATCGATTGCGAAGCGTTTTTTTCATGCAGCTCTCAGCGCTCATTGCGTCGGTTTTTGTGATGGTCAGTGCCGATCATTTATTATTGATACTGCTATCTTGGGTGGCCTCAAATTTCTTGCTTGCGCGTTTAATGTTGCATAAAAAATCCTGGCGAGCCGCAGTTGAGTCCTCTCGTTTGGCGTGGAAACACTTTGTTTTTGGGATGGCAGCGGCTGCGGCTGCCTTTGGTATCCTCTATTGGGTGACAGGAGAGTTTTCTTGGCAAGCCATTGGGTTGCAACTGATTGATTCTCCTTGGCTTAGCCTGAGTGCCTTTCTGTTACTCATGGCTGCCATGGTGCAATCGGCGGTGTGGCCCTTTCACCGCTGGTTACTCAGTTCATTAAACTCTCCAACGCCTGTCTCGGCCATCATGCATGCGGGCTTGGTCAATGGTGGTGGCTTTATCCTGGTGCGATTTTCAGAGCTGTATTTAGCCTTGTCCCAGCTGCTAGTACTAATGTTTGTCTTTGGAATCGTCAGTGCTTTATTGGGCACTCTTTGGAAGTTAATGCAATCGGATGTTAAACGCACCTTGGCGTGCTCAACCATGAGTCAAATGGGCTTTATGGTAGCGCAGTGTGGTCTGGGTCTATTTCCAGCGGCTATTGCTCACCTATTTTGGCACGGGTTATTTAAAGCTTATTTGTTTATGTCATCGGCGACTCTGGAGAAAAATATAGAGCCAAATACTAGGCCTTCTTTGAGAGTATTTTTCAAAGCCTTAGTGTGTGGACTTGTAAGCGCCTGGGTATTTGCGTGGATCACGAATAAGCCCGTTTTCGCAGGCGATACCACGCTCTTTTTAGTGGTCTTAGTGATGGTGACCGCCGCTCAGTGTGCGCTGTCGTTGCTCAGTCGATTGAATGTAGGGCTCAGTTTTGTCATTACCCTGGTTTTATCGAGCTTCTATGCAGGCAGTATTTTGGTCATAGAGAGCGCATTATCGAGCGCTATCCTGCCCAAAGCGCAAGCATTGAATATTATCCATATAGCCGCTTTATTGGTGCTGATTCTGGCCTGGTTGTGCCTGTTATTTTGGCGCTCTTCAAAGAGCCAGCCGAAGTGGCAATTAAAGGCGTACGTTAACATGCTCAATGCCAGTCAGCCTGAAGTGAAAACGATTACCGCGCATCGCAACCACTATCAATATTAAGAGGCATTTATGAAAGCGACCCAGCAATACGCGATTAGCGATTTCAAGAGCAAGCCAATTGAAATCGATATGAGTACTCTTGAAGCTAACATCAAAACGAGTTGGAGCAAGGTTGCGCCATTTTGGCCAATGCAAAATTTGATTGCGGTCAATCCCATCTCTGGTTTTGAGCATCTACCCTTTGAGATGGCGCTCACTCGGGCACTAGCGTATTTCCAGCAAGTAGACTGTCCTAAACCCATGCTCAATGTGAATCGCATTTCTATCAAGTGGTTCCAGGCTTTTTTTGATCAAGGTCAGGCCGTTATTAAGATGCCAATGAGGCATCTGGGTTTGCTGGCGAGTGTGGTAGCTTTATTGCCTTACGATCGCGAACTCGTCGGGGTTAAAAATCAAGCTTGGCTTGAACGCCTCCCTGAAAAGCCGGTGGCTGTTATTGGTGAATGTTTATTGTATCTGGGCATTCCGGCGCAAGCGCAATCCCAATTTATGAGCTTGATGTTAACGACCTTGCCAGGATGGTCGGCTCATGTTCAGTATCGCAGTCAATGGGCTAACGCTACCTATGAAAACTCAGTGACTCGAGAAGAGTATTTGGCGTTGAGACTGATCTTCACTTGTCTGCTTTGGCCAGAGGCTAAGGAGTTGCTCGCTTGGCATGAGCAGGCACTAGCAAAGGCGGATACTTCAAGTCAATACGCTAAAATTCAACAGTGTGAGGCCCAATTTAAGCAAAATTTATTGCAAAAACTAAATACCAAACCGAGTCAGTTATCGGCCTCTAAAGCCCAATTGGTATTTTGTATCGATGTCAGATCAGAGCCTTTTCGAAGCGCCTTAGAGGCTTGTGGTGATTATGAAACCTTTGGCTTTGCTGGATTTTTTGGCGTCCCTGTAACCGTCACGAATTCGGTAACAGGGCATTCGCACGACTCGTGTCCAGTACTGCTTAAGCCCGCTCATCACATTGAAGAAAACCCCCATGCTTCTTGCAAACATGCCGTTAAATCTTACCAACGTGAGCAAGGCATTAAGTCGCTTTATCAGTCCTTAAAATATAAGTTTGCGACGCCATTGGTATTGTCAGAGGCCATGGGTTTGATTCATGGGGTGCGCATGGTTTTAAATAATGTATCCCCTCAATTGGCGCATAAGCTGCAAAAAAAATTAGGGGTAGACAGCTACGCGCTGAAACCCGAGTTATCCCATCTTTCTTTGAAGCAAAAAGTGCAATACGCTCAAGGTGCATTGCAATTAATGGGGCTAACCAAAAATTTTGCGCCGCTTTTGGTTTTATGTGGCCATGGCAGTACCACGCAAAATAATGCCTATGCCAGTGCTCTGGATTGTGGTGCGTGTGGTGGTGGCCACGGTGCCCCCAATGCTCGAATTTTAGCAGCCCTATTAAATGACTCTGCTGTTCGAACTGAGCTGAACAAACAAGGCATCGTGATTCCAAAAGAGACGTTTGTGGTAGCCGCCGAGCACAATACCACAACCGATGAGGTTGAACTATTTGACCAAGATGCGCCCGAGTCAGCGCACGATTTTTTGGTGGCCCTTAAGGAGGATTTGGCGCTAGCCAAGGCTAGCAATAGTCAATGGCGGGCAGGGCAGTTTGGTTTGTCATTAAAGCCTGACCAGGCGGCTAAGCATGTCAATACCAGAGCGCTCGATTGGGCACAAGTGCGACCCGAGTGGGGCTTGTCGAAAAATGCTGCCTTTGTGGTTGGGCCTAGATGGTTGACCCTGGGATCAGAATTAGAGGGTCGTTGTTTTCTTCACTCCTACGACTGGATGCAGGATGAAGAGGGCTCGTCACTCAAAACGATTTTGACAGCCCCCATGGTAGTGGCCCAATGGATCAATGCTCAGTACTTGTTTTCAACCTTAGATAATGTCGCTTATGGTGCGGGTAGCAAGGTGACGAACAATATCACTGGTAAGATTGGTATGATGCAAGGTAATGCCAGCGATTTGATGCACGGCTTACCCTTGCAGTCGGTTTTTGATAGCGATGATCAACCCTATCACGAACCCATGCGATTGCTAGTGGTGGTTTATGCCCCTCGTAGCCAGCTTGATGCTGTTATCCAACAAGAAAGTATTTTGCAAAAGTTGCTTGGCAATGGTTGGGTGCATTTGCATTGTGTGGATCCCGTAAAGGAGAAGCACTATTCCTTACAAACGGATTTAAATTGGACGGCATTTTGACCCAAGGCTAGCCTCAGGCCGCAAGTTTTGGTACTGTGGTGAGGAGTGTTATCACTCGCTCACCACACCTAGGCTTTTTATGATTGATTGGAATTCCATTGATACCGTTCTACTAGATATGGACGGCACCTTATTAGATTTACATTACGATAATCACTTTTGGGAAGAGCATTTGCCCGAGGTGTATGCCGCTCATCACCATATTACGCTCGATCAAGCTCAAACTATTTTGTTTGGCCTAATGAAGGCCTCCAAAGGTCGTTTAGATTGGTATTGTTTGGATTATTGGTCAAGAGAGCTGGATATGGATATTCCCGAGCTTAAGCGACAAACTCAGCATAAAATTAAGGAGCGCCCACACACCTTGGCATTTTTGAAATTTTTGCGAGAGCAGAAAAAGCAGGTGGTGTTAGCGACCAATGCCCATCCGAAAACCTTAGCGTTGAAGTTGTCTGTGGTGGAAATCGAGCCTTACTTTGACGATATGGTCTCCTCTCATGAATTAGGGGCACCCAAGGAAGAGCAGATATTTTGGGAGCGACTGCAAGCGCGACTCGGCTTTGAGTCTGAAAGGACCTTGTTTGTGGATGATACGGTTGCCATTTTGCAGGCGGCAGAGGATTTTGGTGTCGCCCATGTGCTGGCTATTCACCAGCCTGACAGCCAAATTACTCGTCAAGTAGAAGACTATCCAGCTATCACGGACTTTAATGAGATTATGCCTGGTGGATAAAGTTCGTATTGATAAATGGCTATGGGCAGCACGATTTTTTAAAACCCGCAATTTGGCCAAGCAGGCAATTGATGGAGGCAAGGTGCATTGCGATGGTGTGCGCGTCAAAGCCAGCAAGGAATTACAGGTAGGGATGGTACTTGAAATCCGTCAAGGGTATGATCGCAAACAAGTTGAAGTGCTGGCACTTTCTGACCAGCGAAGAGCGGCGCCAATCGCCGAGCAGCTCTACCAGGAAACGGCTGAAAGCCTCGATCGTCGCGCCAAAGAAAAGGCGGCGCGCCAACTGGCTTATGACGCTCACCCGAGCAGTCGGCCCAATAAAAAGCAGCGGCGTCAAATACACCGCTTTCGAAACATTTTTGATGAGGATAGCAATGATTCCCGCCAATAGCGTTGATCAAATACACCGCTTTGTGATTGACCAAACCGACATACGTGGTGAAATAGTCAGTCTTGGACAAAGTCTGCATGCCATTCGAGAACACCAGTCGTTGCCTGCGGTTGTCGATCGGCTCTTAGCGCAGTTTGCAGCAGCCGTCGCTCTGCTTTCCAATACGTTAAAGTTCGATGGCATTATCAGTATTCAGGCTCGTGGCGATGGCCCGTTGCCATTGATCATGGCTGAGTGTAGTCACCACAAACAGTTGCGAGCGATTGCCAAACCCGATCCTGATGCCCCAGAAGAGCAATGGCAAGAGAATGATATTCGAGCGTTGGTTGGTGCCAAAGGTGTGCTGACCATTACCATTGAGCCGGATCACGGCGAGCGTTATCAAGGTATTGTGCCCTTGGATGCGGCGAATTTGGCGCAGTGTATTGAGCACTATTTTATGCAGTCCGAGCAGTTGCCCACTCGCCTTTGGCTGGCGTCAAGTGGTGATTATGCGGCGGGATTGATGTTGCAAATATTGCCCTCTGATGACCAAGTTCGCCAACAAGATCAATGGCATACGCAAACCGAGCTTGCCAATACCATCACGGATGAGGAGCTATTGCTTTTGGATCATCAAACCGTCTTAAGGCGCCTTTTTCACGAGCAGGGGGTACGTATATTCGACCCAACCCCAGTGGCATTCTCTTGTAGCTGCTCCCAGGCGCGTTGCGGTGAGGCATTAAAACGGTTGGGTCGAGCTGAGCTGGATGATATCCTGCAAGAGCGCGGTTTTGTTGATATGACTTGCGATTTTTGCCGTCATCGCTATGAGTTTTCGCCACTGGAAATTGACGCATTATTTAACCCAGAGACTCGCCATTAAAGGTTTTTTACTGTTTTGGTTAAAAAAAGTACGTTTTGGGGGTTCTACTTCTAGGGTAATTTCTGACATAATGGCGGACTGCTAGTTAACTTGATGCTAACTTGCGACGAAATTCACGCCATTATCCTAGGTGAGGGTAGTGGTGTAACTAGTTACATATATCCAATAGGACTCAAACAATGACCCAAACTGATGACATTGCTGCCACTATTTACACAGATTTGACAGCAGCTGAGCTAATTGAGCAAGCCCTTCTACGCAATGAAGGTTTCTTATCGCACACTGGTGCATTAGTTACAGAAACTGGCAGTCGCACAGGCCGCTCACCTGCCGACCGTTATATCGTGGAAGAGCCATCAACGGCGGATGCCATCGACTGGGGTAATGTGAACCGACCTTTCCCCCAAGACAAGTTTGACGCACTATGGAATAAGGTTGAAGATCACATTGCTCAAACCGATAGTTTTGTTTCTCACCTCCACGTTGCCGAAGACCCCGATCACTACCTCCCCGTTAAAGTCACTACAGAAACCGCTTGGCACAGCCTGTTCGCTTACAATATGTTCATTCGCACTGAGAAATTTAACCCTCGTGCTAAAGAAGAGTGGCGCATATTGCACGCGGCTAATTTCGTGTGTGATCCAGAAGTTGACGGCACCCATTCAGACGGTATTGTTTGCATTAACTTTGCTCAACGTAAAATTTTGATTGCAGGCATGCGCTATGCCGGCGAAATGAAAAAATCCATGTTCTCTGTACAGAACTTCTTGTTGGTCGAAAAGGGCGTTATGCCAATGCATTGTTCGGCCAATGTGGGTAAAGATGGTGACACTTGCTTATTCTTCGGTTTGTCTGGTACGGGTAAAACCACGCTGTCCGCTGACCCTGAGCGTTTCTTGATTGGTGATGACGAGCACGGTTGGGCGAAAGGCGCCGTGTTCAATATGGAAGGTGGTTGCTATGCTAAAACCATTGACCTAAGCCAGAAAAACGAGCCAGTAATTTGGGATGCGATTCGCTTTGGTGCCATCGTTGAAAACGTGGTTCATAACGATCGTCGCGAGCCAGACTACACTGACACCAGTCTTACTGAAAACGGCCGTTGTTCATATCCACTTGAGCACGTAGAGATGCGTGTAGAAGCGAACCGTGCCGGTGAGCCTAAAAATGTTATTTTCTTGACTTGCGACGTATCAGGCGTACTGCCTCCTGTTGCCGTGTTGTCAAAAGAAGCGGCGGCTTACCACTTCCTTTCTGGTTACACCGCTCGTGTTGGTTCTACCGAGTTGGGTAGTGAAGCGGGTATTCACCCAGCGTTCTCTACTTGTTTTGGCGCTCCTTTTATGCCAAGACCTGCTCGTGAGTATGGCGATTTATTGATTAAGCGTATCGAAGATTTTGGTGCAAAAGTATATCTAGTTAACACTGGCTGGACGGGTGGTTCAGGTGGTGCTAACGGCAAAGGTTCACGTTTCCCAATCCCTGTGACTCGTGCCGTCGTTGCAGCCATTCAAAGCGGTGCACTTGAAGGTGTTGAGACTGAGCATTTGGATATTTTGAACTTAGATATTCCTGTCAGCATTCCTGGGGTTGATGCTAAATTTATTAACCCACGCAATGCTTGGAGTGATGCTTCTGAGTATGATGAGCAAGCTCAGAAGCTGGCCAATTTGTTTGTCGCTAACATCAAGAAGTTTAATGTGAGCGAAGAAATTGCCCAAGCTGGCCCACAACTTGAGTTGATTCCCGCCTAAACCCTAGGTTGATGCGAAAAAAGCCATGGTATCTCCATGGCTTTTTTGTTGTGTTCGCTCTATCAACCCAAATTAGTATTATAAATTTCAAAAAACCACTATTGGCAATTGCCTGCCCGATAAACCTGCTCACTGTCTTCACTTTGCTGATAGTCCGAGATTCTTGGTTCATGCTGAGCCATAGGCTGCGGCTAGATTGAATCTGTTCGGGTAGAATGGGCTTTAAATGTTGTCTGTCGGCAATAAATTCTGGTAGCAAACACAGGCCATAGCCTTGAAGTGCTGCATTGAGTTGTGCGGTTGTCGTGAGGCTAATCAAAGATGATTTTTGAGTTTTTTCAAGCGCTTCGAGTTGGTGTCCTTTGCCATCATTAATCAGTACGTGATGGATCAAATCGTCAATATGATTGATGGGTTTATGATTTTTTAAGTACTCGTGTGATGCAAATAATTTCACTGGGTATTCGAGTAAGTGACGAGTGACAATGTTGCCATCAGTTGGACGTTCTTGACTGATGAGTAAATCGATTTCTCGTCGAGTTAAGTCAGCTTGGCTTTGCGGGCCGGATAGTTCGAGCATTAAGCCTGGGTAATCTTGAAGAAAAATAGGCAGCTCGGTCGCTAAAAAGTGGTTGTCAAAATAATCGGGTGAGCTAATGCGTACGAGTCCAGTCACATTGCTATTGGCATCGCGAACATCTTCATGTAGGTGCATAAAAGCCTTTTCAATGGTTTCCGCGTATTGCAATAAATGGTTGCCTGCCTCAGTGATATAAAAGCCCGCTTCTTTTTTTTCAAACAGTTGAGTGTTGAGTATGGATTCAAGCTCTCTCACTCTTCGGCCCACCGTTGTTTGATCGACCTTTAATGATTTGGCGGCGGCAACCAATCGCCCGTGACGATGAAGGGCTAAGAAATAACGTAGGCTGTCCCAATGTAAGGCGTTGCTATCTGCTTTCATATCAGTTACTCGATTCGAGCCTCCAATTGAAATTGATCCCCAGCTGCCCCGTTGACAACGATGTACCAGTTCTCCTCCACTCGGTTTATCGTGCAGCTTGTGTCTGCAAGACGGGTCAATTGCCCGCAGCTGGATTGGTTCGTTCTGGGTGGGCGATTGCTTCTGGCAATGACATTCATTGGGGCGCTCGCTCGAGTGATTGCACTTAAATCCTCGCCGCTGGGGATGTAATAGGGTTTGAGTACTCTAAGCTTGCCGTCCTCTAATTCTGTGACGACTTCGGATCGAAGCAGCTCTTTGAGTAGGGTGCTTGTCGGAACGTCACTGCCGTATTGCTTGACTAGGGTTTCAAAGCTGATTTCTCCTGATAGCGGTAGGTCAAGAGGGCGATTGGCAGCAATGGTGAATAGCTTGATGATGGGTTTCATTAAGCGCCTGAATGCTAGGTATGTATAATTTTGCACTGTTTTTTTCATATGTGAGGTGCTTTACCTCAAATATAAATTTTTACAATGATTTTGATGCAAAAATGTGCACTGGTTATGTTTTTTTGGTTTCTTGGGAGCTTATTATGTGATCAAGTTATGGCCACTGGCATTTTTTATGTTGAATTTTGTTGCTCGGTGGTGGTATTTGCGTTAATGTTCATACGAGTCAGCTGAACAATCGCTCGCCTTGGCGGGAGGAAAGTCCGGGCTCCATAGGGTAGAGTGCCAGGTAACGCCTGGGGGGCGTGAGCCTACGGAAAGTGCAACAGAAAGTAAACCGCCTAGCTTGCTAGGTAAGGGTGAAATGGTGCGGTAAGAGCGCACCGCATTGTTGGTAACAGCAATGGCGATGGTAAACCCCACTCGGAGCAAGACCAAATAGGAACCCGTACGGCGTGACCCGCGTTGGGTTCGGGTAGGTCGCTTGAGGCGCTTGGTGACAAGTGTCCCAGATGAATGATTGTTCACGACAGAACCCGGCTTATAGGCTGACTCAACTTATCTTCTTATCCTTTTTTGGCCTTAGAAAACCAAATTAAATAAAAAAATCGTCTCATACTTAAAGTAACCTCTTAGGTATTGCCTTTAGTTGTTTGTTTTAAGTTTAATTTCCCTTTTCTTGTCCTCTTTGGGTTGATTTAAATCCGTTCTTTTTACCCCAATCTCGCGACACGTTCGTGACAAATACCTGCAAATTCCCATCGATTACCTTGACTTTACTTTCTGATGGAATATAGTGTGAATATGTGGAAAAAAGTGGGTAATGGTGGTTTTTAGTGTGTTTCTAAGCCGATTGGGTGGTAAATAGTGTTCTACGGTAGTCATTCCATCAATATGGATGCAAAAGGACGCATTGCGATTCCGGCCCGTGTGCGAGAGTCTTTGCAGTCGCTTTGTGGTGGCCGCGTGGTACTCACAGCGCACACAGAAAACCGTTGCTTGCATATTTTCCCTGAGCCTCAATGGGAAGAGTTGCTACCTAAAATTGAAAGTCTTCCCAGTTTTAATAAGGTTGCTCGTCGAACTCAGTTGTTGCTGCTGGGTCATGCATGCCCACTTGAGCTAGATGCCAATGGCCGAATCTTGGTTCCGCCCACGCTTCGCGATTATGGCGAGTTAGATAAGAAGCTTATGTTGGTAGGTCAAGGTAAGCGTTTAGAGCTTTGGAGTGAAGGTCGCTTCAATGCTTTCTTAGAAGAGTCGCTTGAAGATGAAGACATGCCTGAGGGCATGCAAACATTGGCATTGTAGGAGAGCTTGGGTGGAGCATAAAACGGTACTGCTCAAAGAGGCGGTTGATGCATTAGTGGTTGACCCGTCAGGCCTGTATGTTGATGGTACTTTTGGGCGGGGCGGTCATAGTCAAGCGATTTTGGATGTATTGGGTGCAAATGGAAAACTGCTAGCGATCGATAAAGATAGTGAGGCTGTTTCTGTGGCGAATCATCAGTTGGGTAGTGACAAGCGGTTTTCGATAGAGCAAGGTTCTTTTGCTCAGCTTTCTGAGTTTCTTAAAAAGCGAGATTGGCATGGCAAGCTCAATGGTTTGCTGTTGGATCTCGGTGTGTCCTCTCCCCAATTGGATCAAGCAGATCGTGGTTTTAGTTTTAGGCAGGCGGGGCCGCTTGATATGAGGATGGATAATCAGCAGGTGATTAGCGCTGAGACTTGGGTTAATGAGACCAATGAAGCTCAAATGATCGATGTATTTAAACGTTATGGGGAAGAGCGATTCTCAAAGAGAATTGCCAGAGCCATTATTGAGCGTCGTCAACATAAACCTTTCAAAACCACAGATGATCTAGCCGATGTAGTGGCTAAGGCGCATCCTGCCTGGGAAAAAAATAAGCATCCTGCTACTCGAGTTTTTCAGGCGATTCGTATCGCTGTTAATAGTGAGCTTGATGATCTTACCAGTGTTTTGGATCAAAGTATTGATATGCTTGCTGTTGGTGGTCGTTTGGTAGTGATTAGTTTCCATTCCTTAGAAGATCGCATCGTCAAGCAATTTGTTAAGTTTCATCAAAAGGGAGCCGAGCTTCCCATTGGATTACCGATTACCGATGTGCAATTGAATCGTCGTTTAAAAAGTATTGGTAAAGCTATCAAGCCATCTGACAAAGAAGTATTGGAAAATGTTCGTGCGCGCAGTGCCATTATGCGTGTGGCAGAGAAGGTGGCGTGATGGCGATTGCGAAAAGCCAAAAAGCAACAATTTATGCGTGTATCGTTATGTGGGTGCTGGTGTTGATTTCGAGTGTGTTAGTGATTTATGTCACCTATGAGACGCGCAAGCAATTT
This sequence comes from Polaribacter sp., assembly GCA_964226685.1. Taxonomy (GTDB): domain Bacteria; phylum Pseudomonadota; class Gammaproteobacteria; order Pseudomonadales; family Cellvibrionaceae; genus CAXQRU01. The sequence goes on from CAXQRU010000068.1 coordinate 11,119, forward strand.
AATGCGCTTGAAGTGTTGCGTCTGGAAAAAAACGCTCTTCAGGTTACTTGGCGTCAATACATGCTAGAAGAAAGTACTTGGGCTGCTTACAGCCGTATTGAGCGTTTGGCAACAGGACAGTTGGGCATGTATTTGCCTCCATCAGATCAAATGATTGTGGTGGAGGACGAATGAAGAAAAAAAGTGCCCCAGCGATAAAGCCTTGGCGTTTTTATTTTGTCATCCTGTGTTTGTGTTTATTTGCAGTGTCGCTATTGTGGCATGTCATGCGCTTGCAGGTTATGCCAGGTGAAGATCGTGGATTTGAGTTTTTACAAGATCAAGCGCAGGCGAGAACGCTAAGACAGGAAAAGATGCCCGCTTATCGAGGTGTGATTAGTGATCGTCACGGTGAGCCTTTGGCGGTGAGCACCCCGGTAATTTCTATTTGGGCAAACCCTAAAGAGTTGTTGGCCGCTAAAGAAAAATGGTCTCCACTGTTGAGTGAATTAAAGTTATCCAGGGAACAGTTGGAGAAAAAGCTAGCATTATATAGCACTAAACAGTTTATGTATCTCAAGCGGCATATGGTGCCAGAAGAGGCTCAGAAAATTTTAGAGCTCTCCGTGCCAGGCGTTTATCACGATCAAGAATATAAGCGTTTTTATCCGGCCGGAGAGGTGACCGCTCATATTGTTGGCTTCACCAATATCGATGATGTGGGTCAAGAGGGAATTGAGCTTGCTTACAATGATTGGCTGACAGGTACCGAGGGTGCCAAGCAAGTGATTAAAGATTTAAAGGGGCGCCGGGTTAAAGATGTAGGCTTGATAGCGCAGCCCATGCCTGGCAAGGATATTCGTTTATCCATTGACTTACGTTTGCAATATTTAGCTTATAAAGCGCTGAAAGAAGCAGTGAGCAAGCATGCGGCAAAGTCAGGTTCCATTGTGATGCTAGATGTTCATTCAGGTGAGATTTTGGCAATGGCAAATCAGCCGTCATACAATCCTAATGATCGAACGAATGTTGCTCCGGGAGCGAAGCGAAATCGAGCCGTGACGGATCAATTTGAACCAGGTTCCACCATGAAGCCTTTGACGATAATGGCGGCTTTGGAAAATGGTACGGTTTCGGTTAACACCTTGGTGGATACATCCCCCGGTTATTTACAGGTTGGTCGTAAAACTTTACAAGATCCGAGCAACTACGGAGTGATTGATATTACCAAAATTATTACGAAGTCGAGCCAGGTTGGTCTTACAAAAGTGAGCCTTAAAATGGAAGGCGAGCAAATTAGAGACTTATTTTTCAGGGTGGGTTTAGGGCAAAGCACGGGTGTGGGGTTTCCTGGTGAAAGCACAGGTATCTTGCCGAACTACACTGATTGGAAGCCGATCGTGCAAGCTAACTTTTCATTTGGTTATGGTATGACGGCTACCGCCTTACAGCTGGCTCAAGCCTATAGCACAATTGCCTCCAGAGGTGTTAAGCGTGATGTGAGTTTGTTGGGTTTGGATAAACCTGTTGATGGTGTTCGGGTGATTGACTCTGACGTTGCCTCCAAAATGATAGAGATGCTAAAAACCGTGGTTAAAAAAGGGGGTACGGCTACTCGTGCAGATTTAGCCAGTTACCCTGTCGCCGGTAAAACGGGAACCATCCATAAAGCTATTAGTGGTGGTTATGCGGAGGATCGTTATGTTTCATTGTTTGCGGGTTTTGCGCCAGCGGATAACCCTCGGATTGTTTGTGTAGTTATTATCAACGAACCTGGTGGGGGTGAATATTTTGGTGGTCAAGTGGCTGCTCCAGTTTTTGCTGAAGCCGTTGAAGGTTCATTGCGTTTAATGCAGATTCCACCTGAAAATTCGTTGTCCAATATTACTCAGTTGGTGAAGACGGAGGTGGTGCAATGAATTTAAGTGTTATGTTATCGCCTATCCAAGATCTCCATTTGTCAAAAGCAGAAGCGCAAATCGATGTCTTATCTATGACCTTGGATAGTCGCAAGGTTGCGCCTGGTGCAATGTTTGTTGCGCTCAAAGGTGCTTGTGATGATGGGGCTCGTTATATCGACCAAGCCATCAAAAATGGTGCGGCCGTGGTATTGCGCCATGATGATGAAATGAAGGTGCATTATCAAAACGATGTGCCAGTTATTTCCATCGTGTATTTAAATCGTTACTTGAGTGAGATCGCTAGTGTTTTTTATGATCATCCAAGTCGAAAGATGAACATCATCGGTATCACAGGTACTAATGGGAAAACCACCTGCAGTTATTTGTATGCTCAACTGGCGGCGCCTTGTGCGGTGCTCGGTACACTGGGTTATGCGATTGTGGATGGCGGTGAGCCGCAATTTACTTCAACAGGCTTGACCACGCCAGATGCGATTACTACTCAAGAGGTGCTCGCTCATTTGGCAAAACAGGGTGTGAAGAAACTGGCCATGGAAGTTTCCTCTCATGCCTTGGCGCAATTTCGAGTGTTGGGAGTAGAAATTAATACAGCGGTGTTTACGAATTTAACACACGATCATTTGGATTATCATGGAACCTTTGAGCATTATCAGGCATCCAAGGCTCGGCTTTTCGATTTCCATTCGGTTGCAAGAGTTGTGATCAATTATGATGATGTATTTGGTAAAGTGCTCACGCATCGTTTAACCAAGAAACAATTGTTGCTCACATACAGTCTCAAAAATCCACAAACAGACTTTTACTTGAGTGAGGTGAGTTATCATCAGGCGGGTAGTCGAGCGATTTTGCATACACCGTTTGGAAATGTCACGGTTGATTCTCCCTTAATTGGCGAGTTTAACTGGCATAATATATTGGCGGTGGTGGCCACCTACGTCAATTCTTCTTCCGATCTTGATAAGGTGGTGCGGCAACTAAAAACCATTAAGCCAATTACCGGTCGGATGGAGTTAGTTGCTAGTCAGCCAGTCCAAGTTGTTATCGATTATGCTCATACATCGGATGCCTTAATTAAGGCTTTAAAAGCCATTAAAAAACATTTTTTAGGAAAGCTCTGGTGTGTATTTGGTTGTGGCGGGGGGCGTGATAAAAGTAAGCGTGTGCCGATGGCCGAAGCGGCAAGTCAATATGCTGATTTTGCGATTGTGACCAGTGATAATCCTCGGGATGAACAACCCCAAGCCATTATTGATGATGTTATCAAAGGAATGAGTGGTGAATATTGTGTAGAGATAGATCGTCAAAAAGCGATTGAATATGCCATTTTGCAAGCCGCCGATAATGACATTGTATTGGTGGCGGGAAAAGGCCATGAACAGTATCAATTGATCGGTGATCAAAAAATTCCTTTTAGTGATCATCAATGTGTAAACGATGCCATCGCTAAACGCCTTGGTGTTTCTCATGGAGAGTCCCTATGATCAAACCATTAATATTGAGTGAACTAGTGGAGCAGTATGGTGGACAATTGATTGGTTCTGATTGCCAATTTATGTCGGCGGTCATTGATACCCGCCAATTAAAAAAAGGCGATTTATTCATTGCTTTACAAGGTAGTCGAGTTGATGGTCATGACTATTTAGCCAATGTAGCGCAGATGGGCGGTGTCGGTGCGGTGATTACCTCAGATCAAAACGTTGTCGAAGGGCAATCTTACTGGTTGGTTGATAACGCTGAGGTGGCATTTGCTCATATTGCGCTTGAGCGCAGGAATCAATACTCGCACCCGGTGATTGGATTGACTGGCAGCTGCGGAAAAACCTCTGTAAAAGCGATGATTCGCTCTGTATTATCGGCAGCCGTTGGTGAGCTAGCGGTTTTTGCAACAAAAGGCAATTTGAATAATCAGCTTGGTGTACCTTTATCCATCTTATCCATTCAGCCTAGCCATCAATATGCCGTGATTGAAATGGGTGCTAGTGCTGTTGGCGATATTGCCGAGCTGGTTGCAATAGCGAAACCCGATGTAGCCTTGGTTAATAATGTGATGCCAGCTCATGTCGAGGGCTTTGGCTCGATCGATAATATCGCGCAAGGCAAGTCTGAGATATACGATGGCCTGGGTGAAGATGGTGTGGCCATTATCAATTTAGATGATCATTATTCTCCGTTATTTTTAAAGAAAAATGCATCGCGAGCGATCGTGACATTTTCTTGCTCGGATCAGTCAGCGAGTGTTTATGCTGGCAATATAGTCGCTCATCCAGATCGATGCCATTTTACGTTGAGCTTGAAAGGGCAAAATATAACTGTCGAGTTGCCAGTGCCGGGTAAACACAATATTTATAATGCGCTTGCCGCAGCGGCCTGTGCACATGCCGTTGGTATTGAGATTGAGTTTATAAAAGCGGGTTTGGAAAATGTGCATATCGATGATGGTCGTTTGCAAATCATCCAAGGTTTTCGTGGTTGTCGCATTATTGATGATAGCTACAACGCTAACCCAGGCTCGATTCGAGCGGCGATAGACGTGTTATCAACCATGAATGGCGAGCGCTTATTGGTGCTGGGTGATATGGCTGAGCTCGGAAGTGAATCAGCTGCTTTGCATAGCAATGTGGGTGCTTATGCAAAACAACAGGGTATCGAGCAGTTTTGGGTCATTGGACAATTTGCAGCGAATTATTGCAGCGGTTATGGCGAAGGTGCCAGAGCGTTTAGTGATTGTGACGATTTGATTCGAGCATTAAAAGCGAGTGTGAGTGAACACTCGACAGTATTGGTTAAGGGGTCAAGAGGAGCGCGTATGGAGCGTGTGGTTTCAGGGTTAAAGATGAGTGGAGATATTTCAGCATGTTAGTGTGGTTAGCATCCTATTTAGAGCAGTTTGATAGCAGCTTCGCTGTATTTCAGTACCTCACCTTGAGAGGTATTTTAGGTGTGTTAACGGCATTGGCTATATCCCTGTTGGTAGGCCCATGGATGATTCGACGTTTGAATCAATTACAAATTGGTCAGTCGGTTCGAGATGACGGCCCGCAAAGTCATCTTTCAAAATCGGGTACGCCGACGATGGGCGGCACATTGATTTTATTTGCCATTTTTGTCAGTAGCCTTTTATGGTCAGATTTGAGTAATCATTATGTTTGGGTGGTTTTGATTGTTACCTTTGTTTTTGGCGCGGTAGGTTGGGTCGATGATTATCGCAAAGTTGTTTATGCTAATTCCATTGGTTTGCCGGCTAGATGGAAGTACTTTTGGCAATCGGTTGGCGGCTTTGGTGCAGGGATCTATTTATTTTTTAGCGTGCCCGAGATGGATCAATATTATATTGTCCCATTTTTCAAAGATGTCGAGATACATTTAGGCATTTTTTATATAGTCATGACCTACCTCGTGATTGTTGGTACCAGTAATGCTGTCAATCTGACTGATGGCTTAGATGGTCTTGCCATTATGCCTACCGTTATGGTGGGTTCGGCTCTCGGTATTATTGCCTATTTGGTTGGGCATGAGTCCTTCGCTCAGTATCTCCATATTCCCAATGTCAAAGGTGCTGGTGAATTGGTGATTTTTTGTGGGGCATTAGGCGGTGCTGGTTTGGGCTTTCTTTGGTTTAACACCTATCCTGCGCAAGTGTTTATGGGTGATGTTGGGGCTTTGGCATTAGGTGCGGCTCTTGGGGTTATTGCGGTTATCACTCGCCACGAAATTGTTCTGTTTATTATGGGCGGCATTTTTGTGATGGAGACGGTGTCGGTTATTTTGCAAGTGGGTTCTTACAAATTAACGGGGCGTCGAATTTTTAGGATGGCGCCATTGCATCATCATTTTGAACTTAAAGGGTGGCCAGAGCCACGGGTAATCGTTCGTTTTTGGATTATTACCGTGATGCTGGTCTTATTTGGTTTAGCAACGTTGAAACTACGATAACTATGGTTGATATCATCGCCAGTAGCGAAAAGATCATTGTTTTGGGTCTGGGTATGACAGGCTTATCCGTTGCGCGATATTTGCAGCGTGAGAATCGGCCGTTTATTCTGGCCGATACCCGTTCGCACCTGGCTAACCAAGCATTGATTGAGCGAGAGTTTGGCGCCGACTTACATTTGAATGTTGATGAGTCGGTTCTTTTGTCGGCGACCACCATTATCATCAGCCCAGGGATTGATCGTCGTTTGCCGATGGTTGCGAAAGCCATTGATCAAGGTATAGAGGTCATTGGTGATATTGAACTGTTTGCTCGTGCAACCTCCAAACCCGTGTTGGCAATCACCGGCTCCAATGGCAAAACCACTGTGACGACATGGGTTGGTGAGTTATTAAAAAGTGCAGGTTTCTCCGTTGCGGTGGGTGGCAATATTGGTACTCCCGTTTTGGATTTGTTGGTAGATGATCAACAGTGGGATTATTACGTTTTGGAATTATCCAGTTTCCAGTTGGAGTCCACCAACAGTTTGGCGCCTGTGGCGGCGACTATTTTGAATGTTAGCCCTGATCATTTGGATCGCTATGATTCATTGATTGAGTATCATATGGCTAAACAACGCATCTATCGCAATGCAAAAGCGGTGATTGTCAATCGAGAAGATCCTCTTACGCAGGCACCTGTTGCTAAGTCCATGACCGTTTTTTCCGTTGGTTTAGGATCACCTGATCGTCATGCTTTTGGCATTGTCGATAGTCAACTGACTTATGAATTTACTCCCTTTTTGAGTGTTGATGAACTCAAGGTGGCGGGCAAGCATAATCAACTCAATGCCATGTTTGCTCTTGCGATGATACAAGCTGTCGGTATTGATTTTCATCAAGTGATACCGGCTTTGAAAGCATTTTCAGGTTTGCCGCACAGGTGTCAAACCGTTGCCTCTCACGCACAAGTGCTTTATATCAATGATTCTAAGGCAACTAACGTTGGGGCTACATTGGCGGCTTTGCAGGGTTTGTCCGGAGGCAAAGGAAAATTAGTATTAATTGCCGGTGGTGAAGGCAAGCAAGCAGATTTTACGCCGCTTCGCTCAGCGTTTTTACAATCTTTAAGGGCGTTAGTGGTCATGGGGAAAGCGGCTCAAGAATTGGCTGAGCTGGTAGCGGGGGAAATCGCAGTTGTTCACGTTAACTCTATGATTGAGGCGGTGAAAGCTGGCCAATCTTATGCGCAGCCTGGCGATATTGTATTGTTGTCACCGGCCTGTGCTAGCTTTGATATGTTTACCTCTTTTGAGCATCGAGGAGAGTGTTTCGTTCAGGCGGTGAGGGAGCTGGCAGCATGATACTTGCACAATGGCTACCAAAACCTTTTTTACCAAAAGTGCACACAGGTTTGCAATTGGATTACTCGATCTTGGTGCTGGCAGCGCTACTGCTGTCCATTGGTTGGGTTATGGTGACCTCAGCATCCATAGATTATGCTTCTACGGTGTATAACAACCCTTGGTATTTTTCTATTCGCCATGCCGCTCATTTATTGTTGTCCATCGCGCTGGGCTTATTGATCCTATCCATTCCGACCCGTTTTTGGAAAACCTGGGGTTGGTTAATGTTCTTTGTCGCGTTTGCGCTATTAATTGCGGTGTTGATTCCAGGCATTGGAAAAAAAGTCAATGGTAGTCAGCGTTGGTTACCACTAGGTCCAATTACCTTGCAGGCTTCAGAAGCCGCTAAATTTTGCAGCATTATTTTCTTCGCCTGCTTTTTAACAAATTGCCATGGCAAACTACAAGCCAGATGGATAGAGTTAGCTAAGCCACTGCTCATTTTATTTGTTTTGATTGTGTTATTGCTGCTTGAACCTGATTTTGGTGGTGCAGTGGTGTTGGCCATAACGATTGGCGGCATGTTATTTCTAGCTGGGGCAAAGCTTTGGCAGTGCATTCTTTTAATCGCAATTGGCGGCATAGGGGTAATCGGGTTAATTACATTTTCAGCCTACCGCTTGCAGAGATTTGTAACATTTTTAGATCCCTGGCAGGATCAGTTCGATGCTGGTTATCAGTTAACCCAATCTTTAATGGCATTTGGTCAAGGCCAATTTTTTGGCGTAGGTCTTGGAAATAGTGTGCAAAAATTATTATATCTGCCAGAGGCACACACCGATTTTATTTTTGCCATCTTAGCGGAAGAGCAAGGGTTTATTGGAGTTTGTGTTGTGTTAGCGCTCTTTGCTTGGTTGATCAATAAGGTGTTTAGAGTGGCTAGACAAGCGGTGGCCAGCCAAAATGTATTCATTGGTTTAGCGGCGTTTGGTATCGGTATTTTACTATCGTGCCAGGTCATTATTAATGTCAGCGTGGCTTCAGGTTTTTTGCCTACCAAAGGTTTGACATTGCCATTTATCAGTTATGGTGGCAGTAGTTTGTTGATGAGTTGCTCACTGATCGCCTTGGTGTTGAGATTAAAATACGATTTAGAAAGGGAAATCATTGAAAAACCGGCTAGGAGGCGTCGATGAGTCAGTTGCGTTTTTTGATTATGGCAGGTGGTACCGGTGGTCATATTTTTCCAGCGCTAGCCGTTGCTCAAGCGCTTCAAGAAAAGGGTCATGATGTTCAATGGCTGGGCACGGCCAGTGGTTTAGAAGCTAAATTGATTCCAGAAGCGGGTATCGAACTGCATAAACTCAATGTTAAAGGCTTTCGCGGTAAAGGTTTGTTGGCAAAATGCATGGCTCCATGGTATTTGCTTGGCGCTATTTTTGGAGCGATGAACGTCATTCGAAAAATTAAACCCAATGCAGTGCTTGGATTTGGTGGTTATGTTGCCGCTCCCGGTGGTATAGCCGCTTGGCTCATGAGAAAGCCATTGGTTATCCATGAACAAAATGCGATAGCAGGCACCACTAATAAATTATTGCAGCGCTTCTCAAAAAGAAAGCTTCAGGCTTTTGCAGGTGCTTTGCCGGGAGCGACTACGGTAGGCAACCCAATTCGAGCTTCATTTTTGTCATCGATGCAACCGCAAGATGCTAGCGATGACCAGTTTAAGGTCTTGGTCGTCGGTGGCAGTTTGGGTGCGCGGGCGTTGAACCAAGTAATGCCCGCTGTGGTCTCTAAGCTCGGTGACCAGACATTATCTGTGATTCATCAGACCGGTGCGGCTCATGGTGAAACCGTTGAAAAAGCCTATCAAGCTTTGGGGGTCGCCGTTGATGTACGTCCATTTATAAAGGATATGGTGTCGGCTTATCAGTGGGCGGATCTCATTGTTTGTCGAGCAGGTGCCATGACAGTCAGTGAAATTGCGACTCTGGGTAAAACAGCAATCTTTGTGCCTTACCCCTTTGCAATTGATGATCATCAAACGGCAAATGCAAATTATTTAGTCAGTCACCAAGCGGCATTTATGATTGCCGAGAATGACCTGACTCCTGAAAAATTAGTAGAGATATTTAAAACCATGATGGAAGATAAAAGTCAGTTAGAGACTATGCAACATAATGCCCGGCAGTTAGGCCATCAAAAGGCTACCCAACGGGTTGCAGAGATTTGTGAGGAGGTGGCCAATGTCTAATTTTCCGATTCCTGAAATGCGCCGAATCAAACGTATTCATTTTATAGGTATCGGTGGTGCTGGTATGAGCGGCATTGCTGAGGTATTGCTCAATCAGGGCTATACCATCTCAGGTTCCGACTTAAAAGAATCGTCCACAGTTGACTATTTGAGGGAAAAAGGCATCACGATTTTTATCGGTCATGCGGCTAATAATGTTAAGGGTGCAGATGTTGTTGTTAACTCTAGTGCGGTAGGTGAGTTAAACCCCGAAATGCAAGGAGCAAGGGATTTACGAATTCCGATTGTTCGTCGTGCTGAAATGTTGGCTGAGTTAATGCGCTATCGTCACGGTATTGCGGTAGCCGGTACACATGGTAAAACCACAACCACTAGTATGTTGACCTCGGTATTTTCACAGGCAAAACTCGATCCAACCTTTGTGGTGGGTGGTTTGGTTCATCATACGGGTACTCACGCTAAATTAGGTCAGTCCCGCTATCTCATTGCTGAGGCCGATGAAAGCGATGCATCATTTTTGCACTTACAGCCTATGACCTCTGTCGTGACCAATATTGATGCCGACCATATGGAAACCTATGGCAATGATTTTTCTAAGTTGAAAAAAATCTTTGTGGAGTTTCTGCATAACTTACCCTTTTATGGTTTAGCGGTCGTGTGTGGTGATGATCCGAATGTTCAAGAAATACTGCCAGAGATTGCAAGGCAAGTCATCACCTATGGCTTTAATGATGATAATGATTTTGTAGCAAGCGATATTGTTCAGAAACAAGGTGTGACGAGCTTTACTGCTCATCGGCTTGATATGGCGCCATTGTCTATCACTATCAATATGCCTGGGCGTCACAACGTCCTCAATGCGCTGGCAACCATTGCGATAGCAACGGATGAGAATATTTCAGATGAGGATATTGTTAACGGGCTTTCTAATTTCACTGGGGTAGGACGACGCTTTCAGGTTTATGGGGAATACCCCGTTGATGGTGGCAATGTCATGTTAGTCGATGATTATGGTCACCACCCACGCGAGGTCATGGCAACCATTCAAGCGGTTAGGGATGGCTGGCCTGATCGACGTTTGGTCATGATTTACCAGCCCCATCGTTACACGCGTACTCGAGATTTATTTGAAGATTTTGTCGATGTCTTGTCCAACGTCGACTGTTTAATTTTGCTTGATGTTTATAGCGCAGGTGAGGAGCCAATTGCCGGTGCCGATGGTCGAAGTTTAAGCCGCAGTATTCGAAATCGGGCGGCTGTTGATCCTATTTTTGTCGAAACCATCGATTCTGTGCCGGGCGTGATTAAAGATATTGTACAAGCGGGTGATATTGTCATTACTCAAGGAGCTGGTAATGTGAGTCAGCTTGCAGGCATGCTTTCTAAAGGAGATTGGTCGTGAATACAGTTTTACAAAAAGCAGGAAAAATAGGTGTTCTTTATGGCGGAAATTCTGCTGAACGTGCTGTCTCTTTAAATAGTGGTCAAGCAGTCTATGACTCACTAAAAGCTCAGGGTGCGAATGTTGTATTGATTGATACCCAAGATGATGTGATTCAAAAACTGACTTCCGAAGGTATTGATACCGCTTTTATAGTCGTTCATGGCGGTGCTGGAGAAGATGGTCGTTTGCAGGCTTTATTAGAATTTTTGAATATCCCCTACACCGGCAGTGGGGTCAGAGCGTGTGCGCTCGCTATGGATAAGCTGATGACCAAGCAGCTCTGGAATGGGGTGGGTTTGTCAACGGCTGAGTTTGAAGTTTTAGCCCAAGATACCCACTGGCAGGCAGTGATTGATCGTCTTGGTAGCGTGATGGTCAAGCCGGCGAGAGAAGGCTCTAGTATCGGAATGTCGATTGCAAACACAGCGGAAGAATTGTCGAAAGCCTATGATCAAGCTCATCAATTTGACGATTGTATTATTGCGGAGCGACTCATCAATGGCAGTGAGTTTACCGTAGCGATTGTTAATGGCGAAGTACTGCCTCCGATTCGTTTAGAAACGGATAACGTTTTTTATGATTACCAAGCAAAATATGAGTCAAATGAAACTCGCTATGTTTGCCCCTGTGGTTTACCTGAAGCGCAGGAGCAAGCACTTAAAACATTATCAAAAGAAGCATTTGATGCCGTTTCTGGAAAGGGTTGGGGGCGAGTTGACGTAATGTGCGACAAGCAAGGAGTGTTTTATTTGCTTGAAGTCAATATGGTGCCGGGTATGACGAGCCACAGCCTGGTGCCCATGGCTGCAAAAGCGCAGGGTTGGAATTTTGGTGAACTGCTTATCAATATTATTGAAGGTGCTATAGGCGATAATGTCTAAAAATAAATACCAAAAAAAGAATCGAAAAGTTAAATCAAAGCGAAATCATTTTTCCGTTGGCGGAGCTTTGCGGTTCATAAAAGTATCTGTTGTTATGACAAGCTTGGCTTCAATGTTAGCATTTTCGATCTATTATGGAAGCGAAGCTGTTGACCAAATGATGGAGCGGCCCATTACCGAAATTAAAATTGAAAGTGAATTTCATTTTTTATCGAGTGAAGAATCAAGGGAATTGATCAGTAAAAACATTAAAGGCCACTTTTTAACGGAAGATTTGCTGGGTATGAGAGAAAAACTCTTGCAAAATCCGTGGATAGATGATGTCATTCTCTCAAGGCGCTGGCCTGACAGTTTAGTGATAAAAATTACTGAACAAGTGCCAGTGGCTCGATGGAATGAATCTGCTTTTATCAATAATCGAGGCGAAGTTATTTTTATAGCTAGCCCTTCAAAAACACTGAGTGATGGACAAAAACAACTTCGGTACCTACCTCATTTGAGAGGGGAAGATAAACAGGCCTTTGAGATGTTAAATGAATTTTATCGTTTGACTGAAATTGTCAAAGGAAGTCAGTTGATGATTGCTGAATTAGAAAAGGACGTTCGTGGAAATTGGTCGGCAACAATGAATAATGGCTGGCAAGTAATGATTGGTCGGGATCACTTAGAGGAAAAGCTCAAACGTTTTAATCGAGTGGTTAATCAGCAACTGAAGCCAGTGGCATACAATATCTCGGTGATTGATTTGAGATATGAACATGGTTTGGCCGTTCGCTGGAAGGAACCTGTTGAGAATATTTTGCCGGTGGCATTTGGCCAAAGCCATGGCGCAACAATCAGTAACGAGGGTTAAGGGGAACAGTATGGCATCATCTGACAATAATTTGATCGTGGGTCTAGATATAGGCACATCAAAAGTTGTTGCGATTGTCGGTGAAATCAATGCGCAAGGCGACGTAGAAATTGTCGGTATTGGCTCTCACAAATCATCGGGACTTAAAAAAGGTGTAGTCGTGAATATTGAATCTACCGTTCAGTCGATACAAAGAGCGGTGGAAGAAGCTGAGCTAATGGCGGGCTGTGAAATTCACTCAGTTTATGCGGGTATTGCCGGTAGTCATATTAGTAGTATGAACTCTCACGGTATTGTCGCTATTAAAGATAGAGAGGTTTTGACCCAAGATGTCGAGCGTGTGATCGATGCGGCTCAGGCCGTTGCGATACCCGCTGATCAACGTATTTTGCATATTTTGCCCCAGGAATACTTGATTGATAACCAAGAAGGCGTGAAAGAGCCTTTAGGTATGTCAGGGGTGCGACTGGAGGCTAAGGTCCATTTGATCACCTGTGCGGTTAATGCGGCCCAAAATATAGAGAAATGTATTCGTCGCTGCGGTTTAGATGTTGAAGACATTATTTTAGAACAGTTGGCTTCCAGTTATTCGGTACTGACTGAAGATGAAAAGGAGTTGGGAGTGTGCATGGTTGATATCGGTGGTGGTACCACCGATATCGCCATTTTTACAGAAGGCTCTATTCGTCATACCGGAGTAATTCCGATTGCTGGCGATCAAGTGACTAATGATATTGCGATGGCATTGAGAACGCCCACCATGTATGCCGAGGACTTAAAAATTAAATACGCCTGTGCCTTGGCAAAATTAACGGGCGCAGATGAAACGATTCAAGTTCCGAGTGTAGGTGATCGCGGTGCGCGTAGCCTATCTCGCCAATCTTTGGCTGAAGTGGTTGAGCCTCGGTACGATGAATTATTCACATTGGTTCATGCTGAGATTCGACGCAGCGGTTTTGAAGATCTTATTCCTGCGGGAATAGTATTAACTGGCGGCACCTCAAAAATGGAGGGCGTTATAGAGCTAGCCGAAGAGATTTTTCACATGCCAGTGCGCTTAGGTTCACCACAGCACGTGAAAGGTCTGATCGATATTGTGAGCAATCCCATTCACTCGACAGGGGTGGGTTTGCTTCTTTATGGAAAGCAGCAGCAACTAGAAGGAAAGAACACAATGTATAGCAAGCAGCAATCATCTGGCTGGTTGCAAAGAATGAAAAAGTGGTTTCAGGGTAATTAATTTTAAATTTGTATAACGAGAGGGGAAGACAATGTTTGAACTAGTTGATAACGTTCCACAAAATGCAGTGATTAAAGTGATTGGCGTCGGTGGTGGTGGCGGTAATGCTTTGCATCATATGGTAGAAAACCAAGTTGAAGGCGTTGACTTTATTTGCGCTAACACAGATGCTCAAGCGCTTCGAAATGTTGATGCTAGAACCGCTCTGCAGCTTGGTACCAACATCACCAAGGGTTTGGGTGCAGGTGCCAATCCAGAGGTCGGTCGCCAAGCGGCCATTGAAGATCGTGAGCGTGTCGCTGAAGTGCTAGAGGGCGCGGACATGGTATTTATTACGGCTGGTATGGGTGGCGGAACCGGTACAGGTGCTGCCCCAGTGGTAGCAGAGATTGCCAGAGACATGGGTATTTTAACGGTGGCTGTTGTGACCAAGCCATTTCCTTTTGAGGGACGTAAGCGTCTTCAAGTGGCTGAAGAGGGCATTATGCAATTACAGCAGCATGTTGACTCGCTTATCACAATACCTAATGAGCGCTTATTGACGGTGTTAGGGCCAAATGCAAGCCTAATCGATGCCTTTAAGGCGGCTAATGATGTTCTTTTGGGTGCCGTTCAAGGTATTGCGGATCTCATCATTCGTCCAGGTATGATCAACGTTGACTTTGCCGATGTTCGCACGGTGATGTCAGAGATGGGGATGGCGATGATGGGTAGCGGTGCAGCCACTGGTGAAATGCGCGCTAGAGAGGCGGCGGAAGCAGCCATTCGTAGTCCGCTACTTGAGGGCGTTGATCTTCAAGGTGCTCGTGGTATTTTGGTGAACATCACTGCTGGTTTGGACTTGTCCTTGGGTGACTTTAACGAGGTGGGTGAAACAGTGGAAGAGTTTGCTTCTGCCGATGCAACGGTTGTTGTGGGTACTGTGATTGATCCTAACCTAAGTGATGAGCTTCGAGTGACAGTAGTTGCCACAGGTTTGCAGTCACCATTAACAGAGCGTCGTGCACCAGAGGCAAAAGTCGTCGTTAACAACATTCGCTCAGGTGCTAGAACCAACTACAGTGAGCTTGACAAGCCGGCTATTTTGCGTAAATCGCAAGGCTCTAGAAGTGCTAATGCTGTGGCTTATGCTGAAAAAGACTTCGAATATCTTGATATTCCAGCTTTTTTACGCAATCAGGCTGACTAAATACAGGAACTATTTCCTTGTAGTTGTGGTCTGAGTTCAACAAAAGAGATTCGCTCCGCGCTCCCTCTCGTGGCGCGAATCTCTGTATTTGTGATCAGCTTCTGGGTGTTTTTTGCGCGTTTGTGGCAAAATTGCTAGACTTTCGTAAAATTACCTGGATAATCCGCTACTTTTGAGGAACCTGAATTCGATGATTCGACAACGCACGTTAAAGAACACTATCAAAGCAACCGGTGTTGGTTTGCACACGGGTCAAAAGGTCTACCTCACATTAAAGTCAGCTCCTGAGAATACCGGCATTGTCTTTCGCCGAGTCGATTTGGATCCGCCCGTTGATATTCCGGCTAAGGCAGAAAATGTGGGGGATACTACGCTTTCTACCTCGTTGATGAAAGGTGATGTCAAGGTTTCAACGGTTGAGCATTTATTGTCAGCCATGGCTGGCTTAGGGATTGATAATGCAATTGTTGAATTAAGTGCTTCTGAAGTGCCCATTATGGATGGCAGTGCAGGGCCGTTTGTGTTTTTGATCCAATCTGCGGGCATCTATGAACAATCGGCACCCAAAAAATTCATTCGGATCAAAAAAGAAGTGACTGTAACGGATGGTGATAAAATAGCCAAATTCAAACCTTTCGACGGATTTAAGGTTAGCTTCAGTATTGATTTTGATCACCCTGTTTTCAAAGATAAGGCGTTATCCGCCTCAGTTGATTTTTCCAGCACCTCATTTGTCAAAGAAGTCAGTCGTGCGCGCACTTTTGGTTTTATGGATGAAATTGAATATCTTCGCTCTAAAGGTCTAGCCAAAGGCGGCAGTGTTGACAATGCCATTGTGGTAGATGATTATCGAGTGCTCAATGAAGATGGTCTTCGCTATGATGATGAATTTGTGAAACATAAGGTTCTCGATGCAATTGGTGATCTTTATCTTCTCGGTAACAGTTTGATTGGTGAGTTCATTGCTCATAAGTCAGGTCACGCTCTGAATAATCGTTCGCTTCGCGAGCTGATTGCTCGGCCCGATGCGTGGGAGGTAGTGACCTTTGATGATGAGGCCTTGGCCCCCATTTCCTATGTGAAGCCCGTTCTCGCAGTTTAATGATTGATAGTCAGCGGTTTTGAGAGGTCTGTCGCCTCTGTTTGATTAGTCTTAACTTGCAATGCATGGAATAACCCAACTATCATAACGTTATGAATAAAACAGCGACAAGCTCAAGCAAGTTTAGCCTTTCCGTCTTGTGGAAGACGCTGTTTTTAATTGGTTTGTTTGGGATTGGCTTCTACTCGGGAGTCATCTATAAATCAGATTATCAAGCCTTCTTGACTGACTCCTACATCAATAAATGGGAGCGGCGCCTTAGCGAACAAGATGCCATTATCAAATCTGCTCATGCGGAAGCTCAGGGCAAACTCGATGCTTTAGTGTTGAAATTTGCCAAATTGCAAGCCCGTTTAATCCGTGTTGATGCTATGGGTGAGCATATTTTAGGCGCGAATGGTATGGAGGATGGTGACTTTAGCTTTGGTAAAGAACCCGCCTTGGAAAATTCCCGCATTGATCCCCCAGATTTTTTTACAGAAGTTGACCAGTTGATGGCTGAGATCGAGCTTCGTGAAAATGAGTTGTCAATTTTGAAGGCTCTGACGGATACCAGTAAAATTCGAGATGTGACTCTAGTGGCTAGGCGTCCAGTCGAGGTAGGTTGGCTTACCTCCCGTTATGGTATGAGAACCGACCCCTTCAGTGGGCAGCGTAGGATGCATGGAGGTATCGACTTTGCTGGTAAGGCCAATTCTGAAATTTTAGCGGCGGCGGCTGGAGTGGTCACGGATCGGGGTGCCAAGGCGGGTTATGGGCGATTTGTTGAGTTGACCCATCCTGGAGGCTACAAGACGACTTACTCGCATAATAGCGAAAACTTAGTCGATATAGGTGAGATTGTTCAAAAGGGGCAGCCCATTGCTCTTATGGGTAGCAGCGGTAAATCAACAGGGCCGCATGTTCATTTTGAAGTCCACAAAAATGGCACTAGGGTTAATCCTGCGCCCTATATAGAGCGGGAAACGGACGGGGAGTAAAGCTCTAGCTTGTTTCCCCGCTTCCTTGCTGTCTAATCATTCTATTACATGCTTGAGCTTTTTTTTGCTATCATGCGCGATTGTCGACTGGTAATCGCATCTCGTGCCCCAATAAACAAACATACTGAAATCACTAAGGTTCATCATGTTAAATAAAGCTGTCAAAGCCATATTTGGTTCAAAAAACGACCGAGAAATTAAGCGCATGCGCAAAATGGTAAGCAAAATCAATACGTTTGATGAGCCTTATCGAGCTTTAAGCAGTGAGCAAATGCTTGCCAAAACCCAGGAATTCAAAGACCGCTTTATTAAAGATGGTGATCTTGATGCTCTGCTCCCTGAAGCTTTTGCGTTAGTTCGTGAAGCGGCCGATCGAACTCTGGGTATGCGCCACTTTGATGTGCAGTTTATTGGTGGTATTACCTTGCACGAAGGTCGGATTGCAGAGATGCGCACCGGTGAGGGTAAAACCCTGATGTCAACTCTGCCAGCCTATCTGAATGCCCTAACTGGTAACGGCGTTCATGTGATCACGGTGAATGACTACCTAGCGAGTCGCGATGCTAACTGGATGCGTCCTGTTTATGAGGCGCTAGGCTTGAGCGTTGGTGTTATTTATTCCCAGCAAGATTCAAGTAGTAAGCGTGAAGCCTACAAGGCTGATATCACTTATGGAACCAACAACGAGTTCGGCTTTGATTACCTTCGTGACAATATGGCTTTCCGCTTGGAAGACCGATATCAAAGAGGCTTAAGTTTTGCCATTATCGATGAGGTCGATTCGATCTTAATCGACGAAGCTCGAACCCCGCTCATTATTTCTGGGCCCGCCGAAGACAGCTCTGAGTTGTATCGCAAGGTTAATTTGTTGATGCCAAAACTGACTCAACATATTGAGGGCGAAGAGGGCGAGTCTACTCAAGAAGGCGATTACCTCTTAGATGAGAAGACCCGCCATGTAGAGTTAACTGAGCAAGGGCATCAAAAAGTAGAGGATATGCTCACCGAGGTGGGGCTGCTTGGAGAGGACGATAGTCTTTACGCAACCACAAATTTGAGTTTGTTGCACCATGTGAATGCCGCCCTGCGTGCTCATGCTGTGTTCAAGAAAAATATTGATTATATTGTTCAGGGCGATCAAGTGTTGTTGATTGATGAGCACACAGGTCGAACCATGCATGGCCGACGTCTTTCTGAAGGGCTGCATCAAGCGTTGGAAGCAAAAGAGGGGGTAAGAATCCAAAATGAAACCCAAACCTTGGCCTCGACAACGTTCCAAAATTACTTCCGTTTGTACGACAAGCTCAGTGGCATGACCGGTACAGCCGATACGGAAGCCTTTGAATTCCGTCAAATCTATGGTCTAGATGTAGTAGTGATCCCCACCAATAAGCCAATTGCCCGAAAAGATTTGAATGATTTGATTTATTGTTCACTTGATGAAAAGTTCACTGCGATTGCTGCCGATATTGAACGTTACACTAAAGCCAATGCACCAGTGTTGGTGGGTACCGCTTCGGTTGAGTCATCTGAAGAAATGTCCAGGCGCTTGAAACAAGTAGGTATTGAACATCAAGTTCTCAACGCCAAATTCCATGAAAAAGAGGCGGATATCATCGCTCAAGCGGGTCGTCCAGGTGCGGTGACCATCGCCACCAATATGGCTGGTCGAGGAACCGATATTGTATTGGGCGGTAATCTTGAGGTTGAGTTACAAGCGCTGGAGAATCCAACGGAAGAAGAGATTGAGCGCGTTAAAAAAGATTGGAAGGCGCGACAAGAGCAAGTGTTAGAAGCGGGTGGTTTGCATATCTTAGGTACCGAGCGGCACGAATCCCGCCGGATTGATAATCAGCTTCGAGGGCGAGCGGGTCGCCAAGGTGATCCTGGTGTTTCCCGTTTTTATCTATCGATGGATGACAACCTTTTGCGTATCTTTATGAAAGATCGTATGCGAGCGATCATGCGCAAGCTGTCCAATGAAGGCGAAGCGATCGAGCATCGTATGGTGACCAATGCCATTGAGAAAGCCCAACGCAAAGTTGAAGGGCGTAACTTCGATATTCGTAAACAGCTTCTCGAATACGATGATGTGGCTAATGAGCAGCGTCAAATCGTTTATCAGCAGCGCAATGATCTGTTAGAAGCTGAAACCATTCGAGATATTATTAACTCCATTCGCCAGGATGTTGTGATCGATATTATTGAAAGCCATATTGCTCCACAAAGTTTGGAAGAGCAATGGGATGTGCCTGGTTTAGAGGCGCAGTTGCAGGCTGAACTAGGCTTGAAATTGCCCATTGCCGAGTGGTTAGAGAAGGATGATCGCTTACATGAAGAGACGCTCAGAAAGAAAATCTTAGAGTCTGCTCAGGCCGCTTATGAAGAGAAGTCAGAGCGCATTGGCCCCCAGCTTTTGGATATTGAGCGACAAGTGATGTTGCAAGTGCTTGATGTGCAATGGAAAGAGCACTTGGCTAATATGGATCACTTAAGGCAAAGTATTGGTCTGCGCTCTTACGCTCAGAAAAACCCGAAACAAGAATATAAACGCGAGTCGTTTGAACTCTTTCAATCCATGTTAGAGACCATCAAGCAGGAAACCATCAAAATGCTCGCAAGAGTTGAGTTGATTTCTCCTGAGCAAATGGAAGCGATGGAAGCAGCGCGTCGAGCTGAGCAAGAAAAGAAAATGCAATTACAGCATGCTGAAGCGCCAGGCTTAGCTTCCGAGGAGCCAAGGGCGTCAGAATCTGTTGAAGAGGCTTCTCAACCTTTTGTGCGATCCGGTAAGAAAGTTGGGCGTAATGAGGTTTGTCCTTGTGGTTCTGGACTTAAGTATAAAAAGTGTCACGGTAAAATATAATGGCTGAACTGTTACCCTCAATGCCCGCTTTGGACGGGGTGCGCCTAGCAGCCGCTCGCTGCGGCATTAAAAAGAAAGGTGGCCTTGATTTGGTGCTCATCGAGTTGCCAGAAGGCAGCTTGACCACTGGCGTTTTTACCCAAAATGCATTTTGTGCAGCACCAGTCACTGTTTGTCGAGAGCATTTGTCCAGCACCAATAACACGCGATACTTACTGATCAACTCGGGTAATGCCAATGCTTGTACCGGGGCTTCAGGTGTAGAGTCCAGCCGAGCAAGTTGTGCAGCTTTGGCTTCTATGGTGTCTATTGAACCTCAGCAGGTTCTACCATTTTCTACGGGGGTGATTGGCGAGCCTTTGCCGGTTGAAAAAATCTGTAATGCCTTGCCCGAAATCTATGCTGAATTGTCAGAGCGCGCCTGGGAGTTGGCGGCCAGGGGCATCATGACGACAGATACCCAGCCCAAAGGGGCAACCGCTACCATTCAATACCAGGGAGACTCAATCACTGTCAATGGTATCGCTAAAGGTGCGGGCATGATTCGCCCGAATATGGCGACTATGCTTGGGTATATTGTGACAGACGCAGCCATTTCCCCAGAACTTTTGATTGAGCTATCAAAAGAGGCCGCCAATCTCTCTTTCAATCGAATTACTATTGATGGTGATACTTCCACCAACGACAGTTGTACTTTAAGCGCAACTGGACGTTCTAGCGTTGAGCCTATTACCACGAAAGATCACCCAGTCTATGCGTTATTGAGAGATGCTGTGGTATCTGTGTATCGTCAACTGGCTCAAGCCATTGTGCGCGACGCAGAAGGTGCCACTAAGTTCATTACCTTGGATGTCAGTGGTGGTGCGACCGAGCAAGAGTGTTTGGATGTCGCTTATGCTATAGCCCACTCCCCATTGGTGAAAACAGCGTTCTTTGCGAGTGATCCCAATTGGGGACGTATCGTGGCCGCTATTGGGTATGCGGGCTTACAATGTCTGGATGTTAACTTGATTTCAGTATACCTTGATGACGTATTGATCGTTGAAAAGGGTGGTAGAGCGCAGTCATACACTGAAGAAGCTGGCCAGAGGGTCATGAACCAGACTGATATCACCATTAAGGTGCTGTTGGGGCGAGGTGATTGCCGTCAATTGTTATGGACTAGCGACCTCTCTCATGAGTACGTGACGATCAACGCCGAATATAGAACTTAATTTGTTTTATGTGGTAAAGTATAGCAAGCTCTGATTAGCCCTAAAATGCCTAGGGTTAATCAGAGCTTGCTATAAGACTATTTGGCATATCCTCTCATAGCAAGGATGCCAAGAAGATTAATTTGATAAGGAGCTAAAAAATGAGTGAGAGTTCAGCCCAGCGCAAAAAGAAAACGTCTGTTGAAGAGCTAACCCAACAGTACAGTCAGCGTCAGAGTTCTTCTTCCAAACAGGAATCAAAGCAAGAGCAGGCCGCTTCACAGCAGTTTTCCAATATTGAAAGCAACCCATTTTTCAAAATTATTTTAAACCCAGAACTTAGCCCCACAGAGAAAAAATCAGAGGTGGCTAAAGCGTTGGCGTTTACTGAAAACAAAGCAGAATCTCAAGCGGCGCTTGATGCTTTTAATCAGTTCAAAGCCTACCTTCAGTTTGAGCGCAAAAATATGGCTCGCCAAATCATTGAATTGACGGACACAGAGACTTTTGCAGAGCTCAAAGATGTATATGCCGAAATCAATGACTCTCTACTTGCGTTTGAAGAGACTATGCGTCCTCTAACTGATATTGTGGATTCGATTTATAACTTGCGAATCAACGATGTGACTTTTGATATTTATTCAGAAATCAAGCAGGATAGAGAAGCCGAAGAGGCTCACAAATAGATCGGAAGAGCACACGTCTGA
>CAXQRU010000069.1:0-8959 GCA_964226685.1 Polaribacter sp.
CTTATACACTCTTTCCCTACACGACGCTCTTCCGATCTCTGCTCACATAATCTAGACGGATAAGTGGCTTCGTCAAAGTCACGGCGCATATCTTCTTTCATTTCATGTTACCCAATAACCCTAGCACAGAAAATTTTTAGGCGACCTAATGACGAGCATTTTGAAAACGCTTCACCCATTCACAGGCAGCATTAGATATTCTTTTATTTTGCTCTTTCTTTGGATCTTCAGAATAACTCATTAACTTTGTCATTAATGCAGGAATAGCATTTTCTGTTAGCGAGGCCTCTAGAGCCAACATTTCAACAACAAATCGCTTTTGTGCTTCTGACAAAAGAGTTTCATCATAATCATTTGGAAGCATTATTTTTTTAGTTGACACAAAATGTTCAACCAGAATAAACATCCATAGCTTTCCCTGCGACATCGGCTGTAATGGCTCTAAGCTTTGCCAACATTCTAACCGAGGCCATTGATGATTGGATAACTGCTCCCATATTTCATGAAGATGCGAGTCAACCAACATATCATAGGCGTCTCTATCACTATCATTTTCTGGCCATGCGGCTAGGTTTTTTGCATAGTGATCCGTTTGCCATGCATCGTACTCTTTCTCAGATATTCGTTCATTTTCATAAAGATAAAATACGTGTAGGTACTCTAAAAAATTATCCAGACCCAAACAAAATGGCTGATAACCACCTTCAAAAAAATCAAGGTATATTTTATACTCACCATTATCCTCTGGAGTAGTATTTAACAAAAAAACACCGACGCCATTACCGCCAATTTCTAAAAACCCACAAAGCTGCTTGGCAAGGCACACTTGCCATGAATGAGCGGCGACTCCTGTCGCAATTCTTGGCCAAGGATCGCAAAACGTATCAATATAAATCTCACTGATACTCGCTGAAAGCTTTTCTAATATGGCCATAAATGCCTCTAAAGGCGACTCTGGCAAAGAAGGCATAACAGTGCCGTTCGAGCAGACCCCAAACAACCCCTCAACAATTTGATGATTAACAGGGTTACCTTTCTTTTTGTCTGTAATATACGAAAGTAAATCTATGCTCATAATACTTAATTGAATTCAATATTAAAATGCAATAAACCTTAGCCTAACTTGTTCATATTGCTGACGGAACCGCCTAACACGATCAAATATTTCTGGCTGCTCGCTTGCTAGAATATTTCCCCACTCACTCAGCAAGTTTGACTCGAGCAAATCGTATTTGCATTCGCTCCCTTGACCAAGGCTAGAAGCCATACTTCGAACACCACTCGCCTCATAACTGAGAATCACGTGCTGATCAGATTTTATATGATACATTTCAGCTAGCCTTTCTAAATCATTGGCAAGCCGCTCGCCTATTATTTTTAACTCTTCGATTTGCATAACGAAAACTCTTCATCACCCAGGGCTTGGAGGATGGCCGTAAGCCCAAATCAGAACTGGACGCCCCAAAACCCAGCAACATCCTAAATTTCATCTCTGCTCTCGAACCTGTTATGATTGCGCCCAAAATTTGTCTAATTGGATAGTAAGTCAAGATGAAGTGGATTGCCAGCCTAGTGCTTTTTACCCTGTGTATCAACGGCCATGCCAAGCGCATAGCCGCCAGTGATGTGCTCACAACCATTCGCCCCCTACAAATGATTGCCCAGGAAATTGCCGGCGAACACTACACCGTCAGGCCGCTTTTGCCCGCTTCCGTCTCACACCACTATTCACTGAAAGCAAGCGATCACTATCACATCAAAGCCTCACAATTAGTGATTTGGATTGGCCCTGAGTTAGAGCGTTTCTTAGAAAAAGCCATTGATGAACGAGCGCTGCCCACTTTGCAAATTGGCGAGCTAGCGCTCAATTGGCCCGATGACCACCATGAAGCACATGATGACCATGACCACGACGCCAAGGACCCTCACGTCTGGCTCGACCCACAAAACGTCAAACTCATCGGCGATGCCATTGCTGAAAAGCTATCTGAGATGAACCCCAGCGCCGCTGAAGATTTTCAAAAAAATGCCCAATCGCTTGCGATCAAAATGGATAGATTGGAGGCCGCCTTACAATCGCAGCTTACTCCAATAAAGAACAAAGCCTTTATTGTGCTTCATCCCGCCTACGGACATTTCGTGGAGCGCTTTGGCCTAAACCAGATCGATTTTATTGTCAAAACGCCGGAACAAGCCGCTGGAGCAAAGCATTTACTGGCACTTAGACAAAAAAAGGTGGAGTGTGTGATGGGGGAAGTGGGTCACGCGAAAAGTTCAGCCGCTCAGCTAAGTCAAGCGCTTGGCGCCCGTCTCGGCGAGCTTGATCCGCTAGGGAGCAAGCTCGATGGGGCAAGCATTGATCGGCTTATCCAAACGATAGCTGATGAATTTGTGCAGTGCTTCGATCCTGCTTAACCGAGATCAATAAGCCACGGTTGGCTAAATACTCTCTATGCTCCTCGGTTAACTCATCGGTAAAGCTGGCGAAACTGGCTCGAATATGACGATCAGTGCAGGTTGAACTGAATCTTAATAGGCTGATCACTGACTTTGGATCGGACAATTTGTGTCTCACACCGGTTTTGTGGCGCACATGGTTTGCCAATTGCTGTAAACGATAAACCCCGGTCTGAGAAAGAATAAATGCTTGCATGTGTAAACCCCAATGTTGCATCAAATGAAAGAAGAATTGCTCAGTAAGTGTTCTTTAGTGTAGACAAGGGGTACCATTATGAAAGCTTCATTTTGTGCGCTGCATCAAGAAAATTAAAAGAAATTGCAGTTTTTTCGACACTCCGACACGCAGCCAAACCCCTTCCAAGCCTTTAGTTATAAGCTCGTTTGAAGCATAAGAAATTAGTCTAGCGAAGGCACAAAAAACAACAATCGATAAGCATAAAAAAGCCCGCAAGAGCGATTCAATTTTGGAGAGAAGGCGCTCGAGCGGGCTAAAAAAGTAATAACAGGAAAATACCGGTAATTTGTTACCAGATGTTACCTATAGTAACGAATTTATGCTGCAACCGCAAATTTTTTCTTCAATTATTTTAAAATAATGTTTCTCAGGGTGACACTCGTCACCAAAAATCGCAAAAGTGCTAGCGGCCTTTAAGGAGTTAGCCAAGTTGTGTATCCTTGCCCTTTTGCCAACAGGATACCTTCATGTCTGCACCTACTGTTCTGGTCGATGGGTCTTCGTACCTTTATCGAGCCTACCACGCCATGCCCAATCTATCCGCCTCCAATGGTCAACCTACGGGCGCGGTTCGCGGCGTGATCAGTATGCTTCGACGGCTCAGTAAGGACTACCCCGAAAGCACCATCATCGTCATCTTCGACGCCAAGGGCAAAACTTTTCGTGACGATATTTTCAGCCAATATAAGGCTAACCGACCACCAATGCCAGACGATCTGAGAGAGCAAATTGCACCCATTCATGAGATCGTTAAAGCCATGGGCTTACCTTTGGTCATGGTCGACAATGTTGAGGCTGATGATGTCATTGGCACTCTGGCCGCACAAGCCAAAGAGGCTCAAGAATCCATCGTCATATCCACCGGTGATAAAGACATGGCACAATTGGTATGTGATAAGGTCACCCTGGTCAATACGATGACGGAAGTGACCCTTGATATTGAAGGCGTTCATAATAAATTCGGCATTGGGCCTGAATTGATCATCGACTATCTAGCGCTTCGCGGTGACAGCGTGGACAATATTCCGGGCGTACCCGGCGTTGGCGAAAAAACAGCGATTGCCCTCCTTCAAGGCCTAGGGGGACTCGACGATATTTACGCCCAGCTTGATAAAATCCCTGAACTCAGTTTTCGCGGTGCCAAAACCATGGCCCAAAAGCTGGAAGAGCATAAAGACAATGCTTACTTATCTTATCAGCTGGCTACTATCAAAACCGACGTCGAGCTTGAACAGCAATTGCACGAATACACCATGGCCGCTCCAGATGAAAAGCAACTGCTTGAACTCTTTAAGCGCTTAGAATTTAAAAGTTGGATTGCCGAGCTACAGGGTGAAACGACAGAGAATGCCAAACCCACACTGCCCGCGCCCCCTGTGATCGAAAAAACCGACTACCAAACCATTTTAGACGCAGAGCATTGGCAACATTGGCTGGGTAAACTCCGCGAGGCCACCATTATCGCTATCGATACCGAAACCAATAGCCTTGATTATATGCAAGCCAAGATTATCGGCTTTTCATTTTGCGTGCACGCGGGAGAGGCGGCTTATCTACCCGTTGGCCATGATTATATGGGCGCCCCTGAGCAATTAGCCCTCGAGCAAGTATTGACCGATCTCAAGCCTTTACTGGAAGACCCTGCCATCAAAAAAGTGGGACAAAACATCAAATATGACGCCCATGTTTTGCAAAATCATGGCGTGCAATTGCAAGGCATTGCTTTTGATACCATGCTCGAGTCCTACGTGTGGGACGCCACCGCCAGCAAGCACGATATGGACTCCTTGGCCAAAATGTACCTCAATCATACTTGCACCAGCTTTGAAAGCATTGCGGGCAAGGGCGCCAAGCAAATTACTTTTAACCAAATCGCTCTCGAACAGGCTGCCCCCTACGCCTGTGAAGATGCAGACATCACTCTCAGGCTACACCAAGTTCTCTGGCCCACTCTGTTGATGCAAGGCAGCCTAAAGTCAGTGCTTACCAACCTGGAAATACCCTTGGTTTCTGTGCTAAAAACCATTGAGCGCCATGGAGCACTGATCGACAAGCAAACCTTAGCCGATCACAGTTATGAGCTTGGCGAGCAACTCAAATCCTTAGAGAAAACGGTGTATGAACTGGCTGGAGAAGAATTTAATTTAGGCTCACCCAAGCAATTGGCCGGCATCCTCTTTGATAAGCTTGGGCTACCCGTGGTGAAAAAGCCCAAGAAAGGCGCACAGCCCTCCACAGCAGAAGCCGTTTTGCAGGAGTTAGCACTTACTCACGACCTACCCAAGTATTTACTTGAGCACCGCAGCTTATCCAAACTCAAATCAACCTACACCGATAAGCTGCCACAAATGATCAACCCAGATACAGGACGAGTTCATACCTCATATCATCAAGCCATTACCGCGACAGGTCGCCTGTCATCCTCAGACCCAAACCTACAAAATATTCCCATCCGAACCGCAGAAGGCCGTCGTATTCGCCAAGCGTTTGTGGCACCCCAGGGCTATAAAATTCTAGCCGCCGACTACTCGCAGATTGAACTGCGAATTATGGCGCATTTATCGGATGACCAAGGTCTACTCGACGCCTTCTCTCAAGGCCTGGATATTCACCGTGCCACCGCCGCCGAGGTCAATGATGTGGCCTTAGAAGACGTCACTGATGAACAGCGCCGCAGTGCCAAAGCGGTTAACTTTGGCTTGATTTATGGCATGTCCGCCTTTGGCTTGGCCAAACAACTACACATCAGCCGAACCGATGCGCAATACGCCATCAATCGCTACTTTGAGCGCTACCCAGGCGTGAAGCGCTATATGGATGCCACCCGCGCGAATGCGTCCGAAACTGGCTTTGTCGAAACGGTATTGGGCCGGCGCTTATACTTGCCTGAAATTCGATCATCTAATGCTATCCAGCGCCAAGCAGCCGAGCGCACGGCCATCAACGCGCCCATGCAGGGCACGGCAGCCGATATCATCAAGCAGGCGATGATATCGGTGGATCAATGGCTTAGAGAGAGCAACATCGATGCAAAAATCATCATGCAAGTGCACGATGAATTAGTCTTTGAAGTCGCCGAGAGTGCTGTAGAAACACTGCAAAAAGAGCTGCCACCACTCATGGCCAACGCCGCCAGCCTAAAAGTACCCCTGGTGGTGGATATTGGCGTGGGTAATAATTGGGATGAGGCGCACTAAGGTCTATGCAAATCCGCTATTTGAATACCGACCTTGAGCTTGAATCACCCAATGATTTAACACCCATTGTCGATGCATTTGGGGAGGACGTCTTCAACCTCTACCATGGTGAGGCTCGCGGACATTATCTGGCAACCTTTGAAAATGGCGAGGGCAGCCCAGACACCGTGATTCAACTATTTTGCACCCTTGTGGAAGGCTTTGATCCCGCGCTTAAACAACAGTGGGATCAATGCTATAGTCGAGTTTTTGATATCGGCTACGAAGGCGGCGCCCATCAAAACAGTTATACGGATGAGCTGCACGCTGAAACTTTACAGAGAGTCGCAGCCCTCAATGGGAGTATTCGCATTACGGTGTATCCTATGAATGACGCACTTCATTGAAGTCATGTAGACTTTGCCCTACTCTGAATTTAAACTTCACAATAAGGAATAATCATGAAACAACTAACCCCCATAATCCTTCTAGCCCTGCTGGCTGGATGTGTTAGCGCCCCTAAAGAAGTTACCTTCAACAATCAAACAGTGGGAACCTACAGTACCGCAGCCGGGTGTCACACTTTGCAATTAAAACAAGATTGCTCGCAGCTATCAGGCTCTACTCGGAATATTGAAATCAACGGTATCAAACTCAGAGCCTCTGGTAGTGAAGATGGAAAAATTATCTTTATTATGTCAAAACCCAAGTTTATTCCTGATCAATTAGCCCTAAAAACGGGTGCTAGTGAGATTGAAGCCTTTTTGACAAACAATGGAATATCAATACTTGGAACAAAAGTCATGTATGGAAGCGATCGCGTATTCGGCGTTCAATACTCCCTCGACGGTGATGGATACTCGTTGATTAAAGGCTTGACTGTAGATGAATAACAACTGAGGCTCATTAGCTTTGTTGAACGACATATTCATTAATAATTTATCCAGTTTATCTTTAGCTACAAGCCTTCATCATTTTATGTTATCAAGCCTAAAAATGATATGAAGGCATCAACGCTGTAATGCTCTGTAATTGCTTATTCCTTGGTTACACATTATTCTTAATAAGTAATACTCTGTAGTGCTCTTTAACGAAGGTAATAAATGAGCATAAAAATCATCAAGATTCCAGGAATTAGAGGAAACTTTTCAAGGCGAAAAACTATGGATGTCGGCGGCTACCTACTACTTACCGACACCCAACAGATCGTCAGACCCAGCTTTTTTAATGACCGCAATAAGTTACTTACATCGCCCCTAGAGTATTATCAACAAAAACTCAAAAGACGATCTTTTTTATTTGTCGATGAATACGATGATTATTATGAAAAAAGATTAGGCATCGTGCTGGGTCATTGGCCATACGATGCCATCTGTCATAAAACCTGCTATGAACCCGTTACTGAAACTTCCTTACTTGATGCAAAGTCAGGACAGCTATACATTCTCCACTCCCACGATAGAAACCCCTATGCTCTAAAAATCCCTAAAGGCAAATATAAAGCTAAGATTTTTAGGCTTTGCGACATTAAAATGCAACAAATTATCTACCTGCGCAGCTTAGGAATCGACACGGATGCCCCAAGATCAGGTTTTTTCAATCGACATATTGGCTGCGTCCCTCTTATTATTGGTGTTTTTTTGCTATGGCATTTTAAAAACATAGAATTCGCACTCGTTGTGTTTATTATACTTTGCATTCTACGTTTTCTTATATTTGAAGACGATGAAATTGAGGATAGCGATTTTAATAAACAGTATGCATACCATGTCATTTCACTTCAAAAAATAAATGACTATGAAAATGAATAGAAATCAATACGCTTTTGTTCGATATGGTACAGCTTTGTTGGCACTATTGTTGACAACCTTAGCTTTTTCAAAATTACCTGAAAACCTTTTACACATAGTCGATGAAAAGTCACTGGTTGATAAAGACAACTTTTACCTTGGTGAATACTCACAATGCGTAAATTGTTAGCCTTATGCTCTTGGCGAAACGATAGTGTTATTATCTGAGGCGTTCCCAGCATAGGCCGACTGGCAACCCAAAACGCGTTAAGAAATTCCTTTTTTCACCAGCCCCACAATAATGTCCTCAACCTTTGGGCAAACCAATTCGTCTCGACACGGGCCAGCATATCTTGGATCATGCATAATAACATGTACTAGCACCAATTTAGGTTTGACACCAAAAAATGCTTTTTTCGCACCTTCTACATGCGAACCACCCAGCGTTTCAATCCCATTGACCCAAGACTTACATTCCATTTCATTTGATTCTCCGAGAGCGGCTATTCGAACTTGCACACCCTCTTTAAAACACTCAAAAGTATATTCTTTGGGTGATCCATTTACCCATGCTGCTGGGGGTTTTGAATACCAGAGATAGGCTAAATCAATTAAACCTCGAGTGGATAAAAACCGCTCTTGCTGAAACTCAACAATCAGACCAGGATAAAAATGAGCAACCTCAAACAATGTTTTTCGAAGTTCAGATAAATGCGGCCCATGACCCTGAAATAATTCGGCATCTGGTTTGATAATTAACGTTGTTCCTGCCGTGGCCCCAGATGCATCTTCAATATTGCTGCGCTCCAACACATTGCCTTTCGAAAATTTTTGATGATATTGCTGTGAGCCATTGCAGCTTCTCACAATAAGACTCTCAGATGCGGCATTGACAAGCACCAAACCAATACCGCTATTCATTGTGTGAACGTGGGGCGCATGCCCATCTGCAGTCGCTTTAATGTGGCGGTTAAGAAAGTAAGATTCAGCCAGATGTTCGCAATTATCATCTATCGAAGGACGATCAAATGGCAAGCCTTTACCATCATCAGAAATGGTGATCAGCTCGTTATTAATTTGAACCGATAGCCTTGTAGAATTCCCCAACAGGTATTGGTCTATTGCGTTAGCGATTGCCTCATAGACGATAGTATTAACAGCCATGGAGCTGATCTCACCAAAGTACATGCCGGGCCTTTTTCGTATCGCTTCAGGAAAGGTCAATACTTGGATTTGGTCACTAGAATAATCGGCCATAAGATCCCTTCTAAAAGGATTTATTATATCATAAATTACCT
>CAXQRU010000070.1:0-27079 GCA_964226685.1 Polaribacter sp.
AGGGGCTTCGGCCCCTTTTTTGATTATATCTTGATCTCTCAGCAACTTTTGATAATTTTATGTTATAATGGTCGGCTGGCGACTTGGTCGCCGTTTCTATTTTAAGCTTGCTGATTTGAGGTGAAAAATACCATGGGGGTTGTAACTAAACGCTCATTAATGACCTATTTCTCTAATGCTCGTGAGCATTACAGCCATCGTGTGCGCATTGTATTAGCTGAGAAGGGGGTTACGGTCGATATTGTGGATGTTGACCCTAATGATATCCCTGCTGAAGTTTCAGAGGTTTCTCCTTATAACAGTCTTCCCGTGCTATTTGATCGAGAATTGGTGCTGTATGAATCCAAAGTGATGATGGAATATTTAGATGAGCGTTTTCCTCATCCGCCATTGTTGCCCGTTTATCCCGTTGCTAGAGCCCAAAGTCGCTTGTGGATGTATCGCATTGAAAAGGATTGGTCTCCAGTGGTTGATCGCTTGGTCTTGGGGCAGGGAGATAGAGCCGCTCAAATCAAATTCCTGAAAGATAGCTTATTGGCCATTGCTCCCATTTTCACTGAAATGCCTTTTTTTATGAGCGAAGAGTTCACTTTGGTCGATTGTTGCTTGGCTCCGATTTTGTGGCGGTTGCCCGAGCTGGGCGTTGAGTTTCCCGAAAGCCGTCAAACTAAACCCTTAATGGATTATATGGATCGACTATTTAACCGTGGGTCGTTTGTGAAAAGTTTGACTGAGCAGGAGAGAGATCTCCGCCCAGGGTATTTCGGTTGAATTATTTGTGTGCTTCTTTAGTCTAGACTATCCTTATTAAAATGACCTTGTACCGTATATTGTTATGAAAATGAGCTCCAGTCGCCCCTATTTAGTGCGTGCATTGTATGAGTGGATTGTTGACAATAATTGCACCCCCTACATTTTGGTCGATGCCAGTCATAAGCGGGTCAGTGTCCCACTTGAATATGTGAATCCTGAAGGCCAAGTAGTGTTGAATATTTCGCCTGGTGCTGTTCAAGGCTTGGATATGACGGATGACTTTCTTTCTTTTTCCGCTCGTTTTCGTGGGGTAAGCACAGAGGTATTTGCTCCGTATTCCTCCATTTTAGGCATTTACGCCAAAGAAAATCAGCAAGGAATGATTTTTGAGCCTGAGACAGAGCCCGATACCGACAATGATCCTCCTGCCAAAAAACCGGGTCTTCGAGTCGTTAAATAATAATCTGAGAGTGACGTTTCCCCTTAGCTATCATTGGCTGACAGCCATTTGGGCGCCTTAATCGATATAACCCACCGTTATTATGAATGCCCCCTTCATGACGAATAACTATTGGTCATTTTGAGTTGAGTCATGAATACTGAGTATACAAAACAGTCTAAAAAGACATAATTATAATAACGAAAATAGCAGAAAAGGTGGTTTTTTATGGCAATTCTAGATCATACGCTCGGTATTTTATTTCGTCCCGCTCAGGAGTGGAGCGCTATTCGTAAAGAGCGCCACTCATTCAAACAAGTTTTCATCAGTCATGTTCCTCTGCTCGCTCTGATCCCCTGTGTTTGTTTTTACATAGGTGTCACCAAAGTAGGCTGGACGGTCGGTGATGGCGACCCAGTGATGTTAACTGAAGCCAGTGCTCTAAGCCTCTGTGTGATTGCTTATTTCGCTTTATTAGCGGGAGTTTTTATTTTGGGTGAATTTATAAATTGGATGGCGAAAACCTACGGGGTCTCCGATTCAGAGGAGCGTCGACATTATGAGGGAACTGCGCTGGCAGTATATGTGACTACTCCTATTTTCTTAGTCGGAGTCTTTGGCTTGTACCCAGACATTTGGCTAAATGTCACTGCTGTAACTTTAGCGGGAGCCTATTCAGTTTACTTAATTTATGAAGGCATCCCTATTTTGATGGATATTGATAAGGATCGTGCGTTTATGTACGCAAGTTCTGTTATCACAATTGGCTTGGTTTTAATGGTCATTGTTCTGATTGGTTCGGTGTTGCTGTGGGGAATGGGCTTTGGGCCAGTCTATGTACACTAATAAATTGTGTTCTGAGAAAGAAAAAAGGGCTCTTTGAGCCCTTTTTTAATCGTGCTCTTGTTCATAAAACTGCCATTGGTTTCGGCCATTTTCCTTTGCTTGATAAAGCGCCTTGTCGGCCAAATCAACAATATCAATGGGCTCATCAAAGTTGTGAACGGTCGCAATGCCTTGGCTGACCGTTAGGTGTTTGGCGGTTGGGCTGAAGTTGTGCTCTATATGCAATGTTGTAAGCTGCTCCTTGAGTATCCCAGCTACCTTGATGGCCCCTGTCATTTTCGTTTCTGGCAACAACAATACAAACTCTTCTCCGCCATATCTTGCCGCCAGATCGCCAGGACGCCTGGCCACTTTGCCTAATAAATTCCCCACTGACCGCAAGACTTCGTCACCCTTTACATGACCGTAGTTATCGTTAAATAATTTAAAGTGATCAATGTCAATCATAATGATTGAAAGTGGTTTTTTTTGTCGGCGGCAGCGAGAAAACTCCTTTTCTAGTGCTCGATCGAAGCCTCGTCGATTGACCGTTTGCGTTAAAATATCGATGTTGGCCTGTTTTTGTAATGCTAGATTGGTTTTGTGTAGTTCCTCTTGCATAGCAACCAGTCTTCCCATGGCATTGACCATGGCCTCCATGACCTTTAAGTTGACGAGTTTTGTAATGTAAGCATCACCGCCAACTTCCAAGCCTTCAACCACATGAGCATCATCTTTGTTAGAGCTCAAGAAAATGATCGGAATCCATATGTCATTGAGATAGGCGCGCATTGCTTTGGTCGTATCAAAGCCATTTAGCCCAGGCATCTCAATGTCCATAAATATCAGATCGATACTGGTATCGTATATCTCGGCCAATGCCGCCGTGCCATTGGTCACTGAGATCACATCGTGTCCCAATTCTTTTAGAAAGGCAGAAACGTAAGCTTGAATGGAAGGGCTGTCGTCAACAACCATTATGCGCATGGGCGCTACCCTGTTTAGTGAGCTTTATTGCCTAAGTATAGTGCACTTTATAACTTTGGACAGTTCCATTGCCCAGAGCTTGTAAGGCTTACAACTGCCTAAAACAGTCGCTTGCGATGGCGATGGTATCTTGAATATCTTGCTCGCTGTGAGCGATAGACACAAATCCAGCTTCATAAGATGCTGGGGCAAGATATACTCCTTTTTTCAACATTAGGTGGAAAAAACGGTTAAATTGCTCGATATTGCAGCTCATCACTTGCTTGAAATTGGTTATTTTTTCTTCTTCACTAAAGAAAAAGCCAAACATTGAGCCTAAGTGGTTAGTGGTAAAAGGGATGTTGGCGTCATTAGCCGCCTGTTGCAACCCTTGAACCAATTGTTCCGTTTTCTGGAAAAGTGCATCGTATAAGCCAGGCTTTTCTAGTCCCTTCAGCGTGGCTAAGCCAGCGGCCATGGCTACGGGATTTCCCGATAGTGTGCCAGCTTGGTACACTGGGCCAGTAGGAGCGATATGCTCCATCACTTCTCGCTTGCCTCCAAATGCGCCAACGGGCATGCCCCCACCAATAACCTTGCCTAGGGTGATAAGATCGGCATTTACGCCATAGTGACCCTGAGCGCCTTGAGGATGAACTCTAAAGCCGGTCATCACTTCATCGAATATCAACAGAGCGCCAAACTCATCGCAGGTGGATCGTAAAGTCTCTAAAAAGCCTTCTTTGGGGAGGATGCAGTTCATGTTGCCCGTTACTGGCTCAACGATAATACAGGCGATTTCATGTCCGATTTGTTGGAAAAGCTCTCTTACTTGCTCACTATTATTGTATTCCAGAGTAATAGTGTGATCGGCCAGGCTAGCAGGTACACCTGGTGAGCTGGGGACTCCTAGAGTAAGTGCTCCTGAGCCAGCTTTTACGAGTAGCGAATCACTGTGACCATGATAGCAGCCCTCAAATTTAACAATTTTGTCTCGCCCGGTAGCGCCTCTGGCAAGGCGAATGGCGCTCATGGTGGCTTCAGTGCCCGAGTTGACAAAGCGCACGCGTTCCATGTTGGGGATTTTGCTGCACAAAGCTTCCGCTAAGGTGGTTTCTGCTTCGGTGGGAGCTCCAAAACTCAAGCCATGTTGGGCTTTATTCACGACCGCTTTAATGATATCGGGGTGAGCGTGACCTAAAATCATTGGGCCCCAAGATAATACGTAATCGATGTATTTTTGATCATCTTCGTCGTAAAGGTAAGCTCCTTGAGCTTTTTTAAAAAATATCGGGGTGCCACCAACGGCTTTAAACGCTCGAACGGGAGAGTTAACCCCCCCTGGAATGACTTTCTGTGCTTGTTCAAATAATATTTGGGAACGACTCATAAAACCTCTTGTGTAGTTGTGCCTATTTGCTGTTCACAACGACCAGACATACGATGGCGATTAAAAGAACAACCGGAATTTCATTAAACCAGCGGAAAAATACGTGACTCTTGCTACAGCTATCGCTGAGTAGCTGTCGATAATAACGGCCGCACATATGATGGTATGCCAAGAGTATGGCTACACAGGCTAGTTTTGCCCAAAACCAAGCCTCAGCGCTATAGACACTCCAGCGAGAACCGGCCGCTAAGCCAATGCCTAGCAATATTGTGGCAATCATGGATGGTAGGCCGATTCCACGAAGAAGTTTTCTCTCCATGACACTAAATCGTTCGCGGCTAATTTTATCCTCACTCATCGAATGATACACAAATAGACGTGGTAGGTAGAACAAAACAGCGAACCAACATACCATGGAGATAATATGAAATGCTTTCATCCAAAGAAACATTGATTTTAGTCCTCATCTTAGGCTCTGGTGTTGTATTATTAACAAATTCAAACGATAAGCAAATGAATTAAGGCGGAAGTATGGTTAAAGTTGGAATTGTTGGCGCAACGGGTTATACGGGAGCGGAGTTATTGCGCCTGCTGAGTCAGCACCCTAACGTCGAGGTGGTCGCGATCACTTCTCGAGCTGAGGCGGGGGTCGATGTGACGAGCATTTATCCAAACTTACGTGGCCACTATGATTTGCAATTTATCGAACCAGATGTTGATGTCTTGGGCGCGTGTGATGTCATCTTCTTTGCGACACCACACGGTGTTGCTCACAATATGGTGCCGGAACTGGCTAAAACGAAAGCCTTGCTTATTGATTTATCCGCCGATTTTCGTTTACGTGACCCTGAGCTTTGGGCTTCTTGGTATGGTCAACCTCACGGCTGCCCTGAAATCTTGGATCAAGTTGTTTATGGTTTGCCGGAGGTCAATCGTGAGTCGATTCGCAAGGCCCGTATCATTGCGTGCCCTGGATGCTATCCAACGGCGTCTCAGTTGGCTTTGATTCCACTATTGGAGCGAGATTTAATTGATCCTCAATCCATCATCATTAACGCAGCTAGTGGCACCAGTGGTGCGGGTCGACAGGCCAATATTGGAACTTTATTGTCAGAAGCATCAGACAGCTTTAAAGCCTACGCGAGCGCTGGGCATCGTCATCTGCCCGAGATTGAGCAAGGTTTGCGAGATGTTCAGGCTCCTGGTTCAAAGTCTGCACAGGCGACTTTTGTGCCCCATCTTCTGCCGATGGTGAGAGGCATTCATGCGACGGTCTATGCGAAGCTTCAAGCAGAAGCGGATCTTCAACGGCTCTTTGAAGAGCGATATCAAAACGAACCCTTTGTCGATGTACTTCCGGCTGGTAGCCACCCAGAAACCCGTTCGGTTAAAGGCGCTAATGTATGTCGCTTGGCGGTAGTTAGGCCGCAAGGTAGAGATACGGTGGTGGTGATGTCGGTCATCGATAATTTGACTAAGGGTGCATCTGGACAAGCCGTTCAAATAATGAATATTGCACTGGGTTTTAATGAGGCGGCAGGGCTGCAACATCCTGGATTGACACCATAGATATGAACTCCAGTTATTATCCCTCTAAAAGAACAATACGAAGCCGCATTGCCAGCCGGCTGCTTACCTGGTTGTTGTTAATGTCATTTCTCTCAGGCTTGGTAGTTACCGGTTATTTTTGGGGGAAGCGTAATGCTATGTCTGCTCCTGTAAGGGATTTGCCAGCTGACGGAGGAGGCAATTATTACGCTTTGTACATCGATCAAAAGGAGAAAGCGGAAGCGTTATATAAAGATCTGTCAGGTTTGCAACTGGGTCTAAAGCTTTCACAGCGGACAATCGAAGAATTAAGAAGAAAAATTGTTGAGTTAGACCTAGGCAATACCAAGCTTAGGCAAGAAATTGACTTCTACCAAAAAATTATGAGACCAGGAGCCTCTGCCGGTGGCTTCGGGTTTGGTGATCTTAAGGTCACTAAAACCAATGATGATAGAATCTATCAATACAGTTTGGTCGTCGTTAAGCCTGGAAGCAATGATGAGGTTGAAGGGCATTTAGAGTTTTTGATTTTGGGCAAACAAAATGGCAAGGATAAGAGCTATCACTTAAAATCCTTATCAGCCACGATTGGTAGAGAGGAAATCCCATTAAAGTTTAAGTACTTTGTGCGCATAGAAGGGGAGATGGTGCTGCCTGAGGGTTTTGTGGCTAGACAAATTGAACTCAAAGCAGTCGATGCAGGGTCGAAAAAGGTCACTTCCAGAAAATACGAATTTAACCAATAAAGAGTAGGTGAGTTATGAGCAACCCCTATAAGTCTTCCCAAAAGTTTGAAAATCGAGCTTTTCTGTTCTTCTTGTTGCTGACTACCTTGGCTTTTATTGGGGTGTTAAAGCCATTTTTTGGGGCCCTTTTTTGGTCTTGTGCTGTAGCTATTATCTTTTACCCTTTGCAAAAGCGTTTAAAAACCTGGATGGGGGATAAGCCAAATACCACTGCTTTTTGTACGTTGATGATTAGTGTTGTGATTGTGATTTTGCCGGTTGTGATTCTTTTGAGTTCGGCGGCAAGTGAAGGGCAAGATCTTTATCAGAAGATAAAAAACAACAATCTGAATCTCACTGATATTGTGGCTCAATTACGTGGAAAATATCCAGGCGTGGAGAGTTTTCTGGCAAATCTGGGATTCGATTGGCAGGAAGTGAATAGTCGAATCAATGATTTGGCATTAATTGTTGGGAAGTTTGTTGCTGAAAATATGTTTTCGGCGGGTAAGCAAACGGCGAGCTTTTTATTGAGTTTGACGTTGATGCTCTATGTAGCATTTTTTCTTCTACGCGATGGGGATAAATTAGTGCCACTGTTAATTTTAGCGCTACCCTTGGGTGACACTCGAGAGCGTTTACTCTTTCAAAAATTCGCTGAAGTGACCCGGGCGACGGTCAAAGGTAACTTGGTTGTGGCGATGGTGCAAGGAGCTTTAGGGGGGATGATTTTTTGGTTCTTGGGTTTAGATGCGCCAGTGTTATGGGGCTTTGTAATGGCCTTTGCCTCCTTGGTGCCAGCGGTTGGCGCGGCGATTATATGGGCGCCTGCTGCGCTTTATTTATTTGCGACTGGACAGTACACCGATGCAACTATCCTAACGGTCTTTGGTGCGGGTGTAATTGGTGTTGCTGATAATGTGTTAAGGCCCTTGTTGGTTGGAAGAGATACCAAAATGCCAGATTATTTGGTGTTAATTTCAACTCTTGGTGGGATTGCTTTGGTAGGTATCAATGGTTTTGTCATTGGGCCATTAATTGCGGCGCTTTTCATTGCAGCTTGGGGAATTTTTATAAGGGAGTTTCAGGAAGAGGTAGAAGAGGCTCAGGAGGAAGTTGAGGAGGCTCCTCAAGATTGATGTAACTTCTTAACTCTTTGTAAGGGTTAAACGACCTCCATGTCTATCACAATTTAACCAACTATGTATCTGTGAATTAAAATCTTTCAATTCAGCAGATGAGTCTATTGTACAACCATGAGCTTTATGTTGTGTGAATTGGATATGGGCTTTGTGTGAAGATTGAGTGAATAAAAATGATGTTTTCGAATGCTTTGAGGGGCTTACTGCGCGTTTCCGCGCAGTAATAAGAACAGCAATTAAGACTTGCTGTTGGTAGCTGTACAGAAACCAACGCTCTCTGAAGAACACTGTACACCATCATCGTCATGAGTGTTGTAGCTCATATCAACTTTAATGAAGGCAATAGTAATGGTTTCGGTTGGGTGAGATGTATCACTTGAAGTACCGTTAACTGTGTAGTTTGAAATTACGGCATTCGTAAACACATACTTCATGTAAGTTTCACTACCACTACCAGTACCAGTTTTAGTGAGTTCAAGCTTGATTTCTTTACCTTTGCCACAACAAGCGTCTAGGAACAGTTTTGATGTTGAGCTGTCCATGTTGCGCACGATGTGCAAGTCGCTGATTTGAGCGTTACCTACTTCACGGTCACCTTTAGTTGAACTGTTAGAGTTCAATGTACGGTTTACGCCCCAGCTGAATGACTCGATGTCAATCCAATCTTTGTGGTCTGGGTCTGTAGATTCGCCTTTAATTCCTGGGATGAATAGGTGCATAGCCATAATTTATTCCTTTTCCGTATCAATTAATATTGAGTATTATTTGACTCCACTTACAACTTCACAGTGGAGTCGCGTTAGTATACATAAAAAATTGAATTATGCATACCTTAACAGACACATTATGCCGGTCTGTTAACTGGGTCACTATTTTCGGCGCTTTCAATGTCAATTTTGACTTGATTATCTTCGGAAATAGTGATGTTAATGCCGCTGAACTCCTTATCTTTTGCCATGTATTCAAGGAGTTGCGTGGCGATATCGGGTAATAAAATATTGTTTAATAGAGCGGCAATTTGTCTTGCGCCAGAGTCCGATTGTTTACATTGTTCAACCACATGTTGAATGAATTCCTCAGAATAGTTG
Organism: Polaribacter sp.; assembly: GCA_964226685.1. GTDB lineage: Bacteria > Pseudomonadota > Gammaproteobacteria > Pseudomonadales > Cellvibrionaceae > CAXQRU01. The sequence continues at coordinate 8,877 of CAXQRU010000070.1, forward strand.
AGCGGCACTTGATAATTTTGTTGTACCCTCTTGCGAACACTATTGAGCTGCAGTTCTGCAATTTTGGCCAGGCTTTGTTCGTTGAGTGGGTAGTAAGGAACAACACAGACTCGACCTAAGAAAGCAGGTTTGTAATCTTCTCTTAGAGTTGGCCCAATAGCTTCTAACAAGCCGCTTGGTGTTGGTGCCGTATCAGGGTCTGAGCACAGTTGTTCAATTTGGGCACTGGCTGTATTGCTGGTCATGATGATGACTGTATTTTTAAAGTCAATGTCTCTACCTTCACCATCGGTGAGTATGCCCTTATCAAAGGCTCGGTAGAAAATATCTTGCACTCCGGGATGCGCCTTTTCCATTTCATCCAGCAATACCACGCTATAAGGTTTGCGACGAACGGCTTCAGTCAAAACGCCACCTTCGCCATAACCAACGTAACCCGGAGGTGACCCTAGTAACATGGATATCTTATGTTCTTCTTTAAACTCAGACATGTTAATGACGGTCATATTACTTTCGGAGCCATAAAGCTGAGAGGCTAGAGTGAGAGCGGTTTCTGTTTTACCGACACCACTTGGCCCCACAAGCATAAAGATGCCCAGTGGTTTGTTAGGGTCACTTAACTTTGCATGGGCTGTTTTCATGGCTTGGGCAATAATGTCTAGACCATGATCTTGTCCGATTACTCGTTGCTTCATGATTTCAGCAAGGCCAAGGACATTGTCGATATCATCACTCTTCATTTTTCCGACCGGAATACCCGTCCAGTCAGCAATGACTTCAGCGACAACGTCTGAGTCAACGCATTCATAGATCATGGGCACGCCACCAACTTGGGATAGCCTTAGCTCTTGTCGATAACCTTGAGCCTGGGCTTTGAGTTCGTCCAGCTGTTGGGTAGTTTCTTCACTTAAATGCTCATCCGCAATGATCTTTTCAATCTCTTTGCGAATGGTTACGAGCTGATTGACTAACTCTTTTTGAGATTGCCACTGCTCCATTGTGATGCTGAAGGTTTGCTCAAGAGATTCTTTTTGTTCGTTTAGAGCCTGTAGGGTCTCTGAGTGGTCAACACCACTTCGCTGCTCCTGAGTGAGGCGTTTAATTTCAAACTCAACATTTGCAATGGTTTTTTCTGTGTTTTCAAGCTTCGCTGGTTTGGTGTTTAGACTGAGATTAACTCGAGCACAGGCGGTGTCAAGCAAGCTTACGCACTTATCGGGCAGTTGCCTTCCGGGAATATAGCGATGAGATAAAACGACGGCACTGACAATGGCTTCATCTAAAATGGTGATGTTGTGATGTTTCTCCAATGATGGCGCCATACTTCTAAGCATCACAATGGCTTGCGCTTCACTGGGTTCATCGACTTTAACCACTTGGAAGCGGCGAGTCAGTGCTGCATCTGACTCGACATACTTTTTGTACTCCGCCCAAGTGGTGGCGGCAATGGTTCGTAATTCGCCACGAGCAAGTGCTGGCTTTAAGAGGTTAGCGGCATCATTGGCACCAGATTGGTTACCTGCGCCAATTAAGGTGTGAGCTTCATCGATAAAAAGAATGATGGGTTTTGCAGAGGATTGTACTTCTTTAATGACATTCTTTAAACGGTTTTCAAATTCACCTTTGATGCCAGCACCAGCTTGAAGCAACCCAAGATCGAGTGAGTGTAGCTCGACTTGTGAGAGTGCATCGGGCACATCGCCACTGGCAATGCGTTCAGCTAAACCTTCAACTAACGCTGTTTTTCCCACACCCGCTTCGCCAGTAATGATTGGATTGTTCTGTCTTCTGCGGCAAAGCACGTCAATCATTTGTCGAATTTCGTTGTCTCTTCCCAAAACACGGTCAATCTTGCCCGCCCTAGCGCTTTCAGTTAGGTTGATGGTGAATTGATCCAGTGCGGGAGTTTTAGTGGGCGAAGCCGTTTGTCCTTGCTCTAAACTTTGTTCGTTACTGAGTAGTTTTTCGCACTGTTCGCGCATTTCTTCGGCGGTGATTTTTTCAAATTCAGTCGAAATTTTATTGACGTGCAGCCTTAATTTGGAGTTGTCGACAATGGCTAATAAAATATGAATAGGGCGTATTGTCATTGAGCCGTATTCTGTGGAGGCAATCATCCAGGCTTCAAATAGCAATCGAGTGATATCGGTAGAAATTTTGGGAACTCCTTCATGGCCTGTTTTGAGAGCTTCTAGTTGATTTAATAAATCTTGAGATAGGGCGCTTTGATCGACGGCAAAGTGGTTGAGTACCGTGGTGACTTCGTTGTCATTGGTGTTCACTGCTTCATTTAACCAGTGTTCCACATCGATACTAAAATGTGACCTAGATGAGGCTGTGGCAACCGACTGTTCGAATAGTTGTCTGCAGTTGTCAGACATTTTTTTTATGAGTGTATCGAATTCCATAAATAATCCCTATGAGTCTCGTTTTAAACTGATTTTTGCGGTTAGCGGATCCTTAGTTGGTCCATGTAACCAGGCGTTTTGCGAAAGCTTGATGCCTTTCCCAAGAGGCAGGCTGTTCTTCATTGCGTCTTTTACAATAAACCAAAGATCGATATGAATATGACTTGGGGTGTAGGCATTAATTAATTTTTTCAAAGCTGAAAAAGTGTCAGAGCCTGGCAGTAATTGATGAAAGCGCTGATGCGTGATAGGACCAATCGTGAGAGTGATTTTGCTTTGAATATCCCAAAATCGTCTGCCGGGTAATACCCCGCTGCCCAATTGATGATTGCGCCCATTTTTGCCCGAACCAATTTTCAAGCGATCCGGTTCTTCGATCAAAAGCCATTGTCCTATGAAGGAATTAATTTGAACATTGATTCCTAAAAAGTGTTGCACCATAGATTGTAGATTGGAGCCGGATCGATTGATTTTCGAAAAATGACCACTGTAAAAGAGGGGGGTGTCGTACCGGTCTCGATCGTGACGACCACTTAAACTTTTTAATGTTCGGGTAAATGGGTCTCGTTGAGGGTCGTGATTATAGCGTTCGTATTGATGTGGCAACTTATACTTACACCAGGCCCGATAATACAAGGAAATAAGACGATGATTGAAGATGTTGATGAAGTCTGCTGCGGCATTATCGTTTTGCCTTACCCGTTGAATAACCAAGCGCGTATAGTGTTGGGGCATGGTTCCACTGGGGCCTATTAAGCCAAGAAAGTTGACCAGCATTTCAGGTGGACTGGTCTGGCTTTTTTCTAGATCACAAACTTCGTTCAGTCCTGCTGAAAATGCGGTGCTGTTGTGAAATCGAAACCGCACTGGTTCATCAGCGGGGGATGTGTCTGTGCCCAGAAGCCGCCTTTGATTTTGCCAATGTTCTGTTTTGGTCAGCTTTCTTTCAAGTCGACGAACGACTGAGAAAAAATCATCAATTTCCGCTTTGTTTGTGGCCATCATAACAGTACCTGTTTGCCGTTTTGAGGCGGCCAAATATGACGGTAGTTAGGACGCTGTTTGACCCGCATTTCCATTTTGATAAAGCTGTTAATCGTACAAAAATGAGCAAAAAAATCGTTGAGCACGGCACCAAAAAGGAATAAACCACTACCGCTGTAAAAATCCTCATCAAACTCTACAATGATGTGAGTCCCCCGACAAATCGCGGCTCTTCCTTCTTGTAATACTCTGGCACTGGTTATTTTGGTAGAAAACGAACAGATACCATCGATAATGGCTTTCGATTCGTGGTTGTCTTGAAAGTCATAAAGTTTCAGAGTGTCTTTTAATACCGTTAACCCATCCTCGGCGGCAAAATTTTGCAAGGATAGCTGTGTCACCAGTTGCCAGCGGGTCGCATCGCTAAGTTCAGGCTGCAGCGTGGGTGTCGGGGGAGTTATGCATTTTATGGGTAATGTCGATCCTTCCACAAATTGCACCTCAGGCTTATCGGGGCCAAAGGGAAGTTTATTGGGAATATCGCGATTATTGCACAGCGCTTCTACCATGACTAACCAATGTTCACTGATGGCAACTTCTTGGAAATTCTCGTCCACAAAAGAAATGTAGGTGTCGGTTCCATAGCTCACATTGCCATCTTTCCAATGTGAGTTTTCTCTACGAATATGCCAGTAGACTCCGAGTTTGCTATCTCGTTTTAAACCTGAGCCATAAAAAGGGTGGATCGCGATTCGTTCATTTTTACCAGATAAAGCATAAACATCGGTAATGGTATGGACATCCGTCGATGTGCTCACATCATTAACTACGAGTTTGTTTTCGTGATCGATTAGGTTGCCAGCAATGCCTTGGCAGGTGTTTTTGCTTAGATTAACAATCGGTGTACAGCCAGTTTTCAACGTATCTTTAGTAATGCCGTGTACCAAGTCACCATCAGCAATGTTGAGGTAAATGTATATATTGAAGCCGTCAGGAAAACGTTGCCAAGCCTCTTCAATCCCTTGTAAGTTCACAAAGAGAAATTTTTCAGGGAATGTAAAATACTCGGCGAGCAATCGATGTCCAGCCGATGTTCGACCATCAAACGGTATTACCGTTTTATCTTCATCAAAGCCGCTGGCTTTAAGCTTGCTTGATGGTAGAAAAATAGGGTTGGCATCGCTGGGAGATGGTGCTATGGCAATACCAGTGACGTTATTTAGTAAGTATTCATATAGCTTATAGGCCACTTGAGGCTGATCATTGATGTAAAAGTCAATATTGGTTTCTGTGATGTCTTGAAAAGAGGCCTCTTTATCCAACACTCCTAAAGATATTTTCAAAAGACCATGGCTGCTACCATTGCTCTGAATGTCTTTAGGCAGTAAAGGTGCTTTTACAGGAAAACTTGACATGGCAACATCGCGGACTGCTACAGGCAATATCGTAGTCGGGTAGCAGGTTCTATAGCGACACAATTTTCCATTACTTGCTTTTATCGATAGGTCGCTACCTTTTTTAATGTGACTTGTATCCAGTAAACTTGGGTGAGACTGAATATGCGCTATGCTCATTGAGGGAATAGGCGCGTGGTAGTCAGGGTAAAGGAGTCCCATCAGCGATTCGGTTAGTTCTGGAAAGCTGTCATCGATGGTTCGACGAATCCGAGAGGTAATAAAGGCGAAGGACTCTATCAGTCTTGATACGTGTGGATCTTCTATTGAGTTTTGGTCGAGTCTGATGCGCCCAGCAATTTTGGGGTGTTTTTCCGAAAACTCTTTGCCCATTTTTCGCAGGTAAGAAAGTTCTCGGTTGTAGTATGAGAGTAGTTTATCATCCATGTACGAGTTCCCTTAATGTCACGGTTCGGTCTGAGCTTTTTACTTTAGTATCAAAAATAACCGGGACTGGATCAGGCTCAACCAGTAAAATTGCAGAAATTTTCAAGTGTAATGCTCTCTCAAATTGTTCTCCATAGGGGACAATATCTACAGATACGTGGCGAAATCTAGGCTCGAAATTGGTGATCGTTTCTTCAACTAATTTTCTGAAGGTTTCACGAGCATCATGGTTATCAAATTGAACATGACTAAAGTCAGGCAGGCCATAATTAATCACGGACATTTTGAGTTCTTCAAAGCGTTGAGTATTGGTAAAACAAAATAAGCGAGTATTTAAAAGATTCTCAAGATCTCTACGAATACTGGCCTTGATCTCCTGAAGTATCTTAGAAAAGCTGGGTTGTATTTCCGTTGTTGACTCGGGATTATCGTCCAATAATCGGTCGAGCAACGACGGAATTAAGGGTTGGTTCTTACGTATCCTTGCCATGGTTTACTTTGCATCTGATGCGTAAATGGATTCAATTTCCATAATGGTTAAAGCATCTTCGCCAACCAGCCAAGTTCTCTGTCCTATACCTCTGACGTATTTGGCCTCATTGTTTTCAATCCAATCGGTTGCCCTACCCAGCATTAAATCATCTTGCTCTTTAGGTGTATAAGGGTAGATGGTAGGAATGAATACTTCCCCTTCTGAACCTGAAGTGAGTACCAGACTGGCCTTGCGCCAGAGCAGGTCAATTGCACGTTGAGGTGGGGAAAATACAAGTTCGGTGACTTGTGCAAAATCCACCCAGAAGTACTTTCCGTTGCTGCCAAGCACTTCCAAAATATAGCTGCTAGTGTCATCCAAATCACGCCATTGGGTAACATCTTGGCCGTTGATGGTGTAAGTTTGCTCTCTATCCTCAAGTTGAGTAAACGAACCTTCTTTTATGTCAATCATGTTCCTGAGGGCTGTTTTAATGTCCTCAGTCGGTTGGTCTATCAGCTCAGGAGAGCCATTTTTATGAAATACATCGTGTCTGATTTGAGCGGCAGCAATCAGTTGGCGCCAAATCGAGGTTGTTAGTGTTGTTTGGGGGTCAATAGAACCAAGAGTAGCCAGTTGTTTGTCTGCGCGCTCATAGTCTTGCGCAAAACACAGTAATTCGGCTAAAAAAGCACGATGTACTGCGCTTGAGGGGTTGTCTCTTACTTCACTAAGGGCTTGCGCGATAGCGTCGTTTAGGTTTCCTTGGGAATATTGCTCAAAGCTAATCATTTTGTTGTCCTGTCGTCCATTCAGCCATTACGGCTAACGATTATAAGTGATATGTAGACCATTTTAAACAGCTAGTTAGGCGCCATTGTCACCAATCGCAAGTTCGGTGATCAGTTTAACACTTGAAACCAGTTGATCCAGCTGAAAGTGTGGTTTTAGGTAAATGATACAGGTAAAACTACCTGGTTTATCCATTCGCTCTCTAATTTCTACATGACTTTCCGAAAGTGGGTAGCGGGCTTTTAACGTAGCGGAGCCGCCATCGCTGGTTGTGCTATAGCCATTGAGCCATTTTTGGAGTAAGAGTTGACAGTCTTTAGCACTAATAAAGCTACCAATTTTATCCCTCCCGATGACCTTGATAAAATGACCAAATCGGGATACGCAAAGCATATATTGCAGCATGCTCGACAATTTGGCATTGGTATTGGCAATCTCGGAGTCGTAAACAGGCGGTTGGTGAATGGAGCTGTTGCTGTAAAATACACTGGTGTCGGCGCTGTGATAGCTGCATAAGGGGATAAACCCTAGATCTGACAGTTCTCTCTCTGCAAAATCGTCCAGTTGAATGTTTGTTGAAGGTTTTGCTCCAATCGATGGTAGAGCGGTTTGTTTGTATTGAGAATATTCTAGGTTGCGCACTATACCGCCTTCGCCGAATTCATGTTCGCCTCCACGTATGTCGGCAAACCAACCCGTGTTAGCAAATGCACGAATGATGACACTGCCCATGGCGAAACAAGCATTTCCCCAGAGGTAGTGGCGATCGGGATTGGAGCTGGTTTCTGTATATCTTAAGGGCTCTCTGCGGGAGTCGTCTGCCTGATATGGCGATCTCATTAAAATATGGGGCATTGTCAGGCCAATGAAGCGAGTGTTCTCCTCTTTTTGAAACTGTCGCCATTGCATGTATTCTTTTTGGCTGAAAATGCTTTTTAAATCCATGGGTTGGCTTAGCTCACGAAAACTATCTAGGCCAAATAAGGCGCTACTGGTGCCGGCAATGAAGGGGCAGAGAGCAGAGGTTGCAATTAAGGATATTTCTCGCAAGATATCAATATCGTTATATAGATTGCCAGGTTGGATCTTATGCGATATTTGGTAATCTCCAAGCATAACACCATAGGGTTGACCACCTGGGGTGTCGAACTCATCTCCATAAATTCGTTGAAACAACTGGCTTTGGTCAAACTCAATGGCGCGGGTTACATCTTTGGCGACTTCGTTCCAGCTGGCATTGAGCACCTTAATTTTAATGGTGAGTTCTTCGTCATAGTCGGCTTCTGTGTCAGCCAGGTACTTTAGGCCTCTCCATGATGCTTCTAACGACTGAAACTTTGGGTGGTGAAGAATTTCATCAATTTGACGGCTGATTAGCAGGTCAATTTGATTGCAGGTTTGCTCGACTAGATAAATGAGTTCATTTTGGCTTCTGACCCTTCTCCATAGCCATTGCTCTATGTTGTTATCGAAATCCTGTGATTCGAAAAGGCATTTGGATAAGAGAGATTCTATGGTGACGGTATTTTCTTGTTCGAGCATTTCCACTATCAGAGCTATCCTATTTAACTGATAAAAATTGAAACTCCGCCCTAGTGCCCTAAGACGGAGTTTAAGGCGGGTTACTTGATTTCAGGTATTCTGGCGACCATTCGAAGCGAAGTGGTCAATTCCTCCATTTGCAACCACGGTCTGAGCCATGCGACTGCATTATAAGAGCCAGGCTTACCAGGTATAGGTTTTACCTCGATCTTGGCTTCTCTTAGTGGGAATTTTGCACGCATTTCCTGACCACTATCTTCACTGGCGTTAACATAGTTATTAATCCAGCGATTGAGGGAGTTTTGCATGTCTTCAGCTTCTTGGAATGAACCAATTTTGTCTCGGGCAATTACCTTCAGGTAATGAGCGATACGAGAAGTTGCCATCACATAGGGTAATCTGGCCGAAATAGAAGCGTTAGCGGTTGCTTCGGGTCGGTCATAGATGTGCGGCTTTTGAGTGGTTTGTCCACCGAAGAATACAGCATAGTCAGTATTTTTATAGTGTGACAAAGGCATAAACCCAAGGCCACTTAATTCGGCTTCACGTCGATCGGTAATGGCGATCTCGGTGGGGCACTGCATGTCAATATCGCCATCGTCTGTACGAGTCAGGTGAACGGGTAGGTCATCAACTCGACCGCCACCCTCTGCGCCACGTATAGCTGTACACCAGCCGGACTCGGCAAAAGCTTTTGTCAGTCTGGAGCCAAGAACGTACGCGGCATTTGACCAGCAGTACTGATCATCACTGACGTTACCTGTGTCGGCAATTTCTTCATAGCCAAACTCTTCGACAGGCTTGGTTTCTTGGCCGTAAGGTAATCGTGACAGTACACGAGGCATGGCCATAGTCACAAATCGTGAGTCGTCTGATTCGCGGAATGAACGCCATTTGGTGTATTCAGCAGAATCAAAGATCTTAGACAAGTCACGTGGTTTTGATAGTTCTGACCAGCTTTCAAACCCAAATAAGCTTGGGGATGAGGCGGTGATAAAGGGACAGAAGGCTGCAGCAGCAACGTTAGACATATTGCTTAACAGTTCAATGTCATCAGGGTGGTTGGTAAATTGGTAATCACCAATGAGAGCGCCGTACGGCTCGCCACCTGGGGTTCCGAATTCATTTTCATAAAGCTTTTTGAATGTTTGACTTTGGTCAAATTCAACGGCTTTAGAGAGGTCTTTGCCCACCTCTTTTTTGCTGGCATTCATGAGTTTGAGTTTTAGCGTAGTGCTGGTCTCAGAGTTCATGACTAAATAGTTCAAGCCTCTCCAAGTGCCTTCTAGCGTCTGAAACTTCTCGTGATGCATGATTTCTCTTAGCTGTTCGCTGATGGCTGCATCGATACTTTCAATGGCTTGTCTAAAGGTGACTGTTAAATTTTTGTTCCATGTAACAGTGCCTTTTAGCGCTTCTTCGGTCAGGGCCTTGAGCAAACGTTGAGCTTCATCGGCATCCGTCTGCTTGGTGGCTAAAACGGCTTGCTCTAGCAGACTGGGTTGGGCTTCTTGTGCTGCTTGTGCGCCAGATTCTGTTTCCAAGTTACTCATTCGTCATTCTCCTTGCTGTTTTGCGCAAGTTCGGCCGCTAGCTCACTAAGATCTCCTTCGTTATTCAAAACGCGTTCGATCAAATTCTCTAGCTCTTCAGAGCGATCAGCTTTCGTTGAAAGGTCTCTAAGTCTGTTGCGGGTTTCAAGCAGTTTCTTTAGCGGTGCTACTTGATCAACAACCGCAGCGGGTTCAAAATCTTGTAGTGATTCAAACTTCAGGCTAACGGCCATTTCGCTGTCGTCCCCGGCAAGCGTGTTCTTGACGCGGAAATTAAGGCCAGGTGTCATACTCTTCAAAACTTCATCAAAGTTGTCCCTATCAATTTGGACAAAACGACGATCTTTGAGGGGTTTGAGTGGCTGTGTTGGGTCGCCAGAGAAGTCGCCCATAACGCCAACAATAAAGGGGAGCTCCTTCTTGATGGTTGCGCCTTCAGTTTCTACATCGTAACTGATATGAACGCGTGGTTTTCGAACACGATTTAATTTTTTATGAATACTTTCCATAACTATCCCTTTTTTGGGTGAAAACAAAAACTCAAGTATGCCACATTAGCATGTGCAGAAAAGGATTTTAAGCAAATTCTTTGCGTTAAGCTACCCACTATTACTCATTTTTTAATCATTTTCGGCTTTTTCGATCGGTATTCCGGACAAATGTTGGTATTTTTTGCGAGATTCAGGGTCTGGAATCAGCTCTGCAATCAGTTCAGTCAGTGGCATTCGGCTCCAGCGCACCGCCTGCTCAATGGTGTATGAGATGGGTGAGTGAGGCTCTGTTCTCCTAAAGAAGTCGGCAACGTTTCTTAGTGTTTCTAGGGCTTGCTCCCGATTTTCCAGTTGGGTGCTTAGCGTGTTTTGGGTTACCGCTTGAGGCTTGATGGTTTGCTCTTCCAAAGGCTGTTCCTCGTTCTCCGTGGTTTCTATTTCCGGTTTTTTTAAGCGGTCACCAGCGATGTAGGTCAGTACTTCTCGACAATTATCGAGTGATTTTCGGATTTTTCCAGTTGGTTGGGGGTCTTCAATGGTGTATTCATCAATAACCGCTTGGTAGAGTTCGAACTCTTTGATGGCGTTGTCTATATCTTCTTGTAGCGTATGAAGAAATTCTGTGCTGGTTTCGGCCATCACTTGGTCAAGTTGTTTGCGTGTGCGTGCGCCTTGGCGAATCCGGGCTTCTCTCTTTTGGGTGTCGCTGATTCGTTCCACCTCAAAAACTTGCTCGCACTGCCAGCAAGATAATGCCCCTTCCCCCATGTTTTCTGTCATTGCGATTGATTTTATGGCTGGAATGAGTGCTCCATCGCTCTCTAGGCCGTTTAGGCCTGACAGTGGTGATATTTGCGTGCTAATACCATCTTCATCGGGTCTTGGGTGTAGGTTTTCTTTGTATTTTTCAATTAGTTGTCTTGCTACGGAGAAGCCTAGGGTGAAGCCTTTGAATCCATAAAAGCGGGTGAGGGCCTCGATGTACCATGCAACCACTTCAAGGTCCTTGCTCTCTTTCTGAAGCAACTGTGGGGTTTTGTTTAGGATTTCATTCCAGTCGCTTTGGGCGAAATACTGTTGTTCCCCAAGGGCTTGAGCTTGTCGTTCATTGTTGCGGGCGGTAGCCCTCTCGTTTCTTAAAATTTGGTAGCTGCAATTAGGAGAGATGTTAAGCCGAAGATCCTCTCCTGTGGGTGCTTCATCGTTGATTGGTTGTATTAGTGTCTCGATATCTAATTCTAAGGGGTTCATAAGTTAGCCTATATCTCTCAAAAGCCGTTCTAGGTGTTCTGCTTTTTCGGCGTTTTGTCGTTTAATGTCAATCTGGTATTTTACCTTTTTGGCAAACTCTTTGGAAATGATTTGGTAAACAAGCTCATTTCTTGAGAGTTCTTGTCGGCTGCTTTCTAGTTTGGCTTTTAGTTCCATGAGTTGGGTGTCGCTCCAGGCGGAGGATAACTCCTCGATGAAATTGTCAATAAATGGTTTGTGGTTTGCTAAATCTTTGGCTGACTCCATGATTTTTAAGGTTTGTGGTTTTAGCGCTTGATCCGGGTTGGTTAGGGGCAGTTTTTCACCTAGCTGGGACAGTAAAATCACTTTTTGATGGTCTAAGTTTTTGTAAGCAGTGGATATTTTGTTTTCAAATGCGCCAATTGTGGCATCTGATAGGGTTGGCATTGCGTCGAGATGATTGAGCTGCTCAATAATATGATTGGCTTTAATGACGGTGTTTTGAGTGATTAATACCTCGTGCCAAAGTTGCTCATAGTCTTGTCGTAATTTTGAGACTTTGGCTGTTTTTGCACTATTTATAGACTCTTTAGCTTCAATCAACCTCATGGAATCTGGGTACACGCCCAGCAGTGATAGGGTCAGTGTATTGAGGTTGTTGAAATTAGGCAGGTCTTGCGATAGTTCGTTTTCGATGTGTTCAAGTAGGGCCTGTGTTGTGCTTGTTCTGGTAAGGCGCAATGCACCTTGGGAGATTAGGTTGTCTTTGTTTTGTTGTTCTAAGGCAGTAATGCGCACATCAATTGGTAGCTCGCTGATGGCTTCCATTTGCTGGTAGGCCAATTGCTGTTCATCATTAAGTGACCAGGCGGGTTTGGTTATGGATTGAATGCCTGTAAGGCTTAAATACACAAAGCTGGCAGCGATGGCTAATTTTGTTACGTTTTTTATGCTCAGAGTTGCGCGGCGCAGGTTGTTGTTGAATTGCAAAGCATTTTTGTAGCGTTTTTGTCGGTTCAGCTCTAGTGCTTTTTTAAGGGCAACCCATGTTAATGGATTGATATTTTTGGGTTTTTTTATCTTTGTCCACCGGCTAACACCATTTGAAGGCATTCTGTTGTATGGGTGCTTACCCGTTAGCATCTCGTAACTGATGCAGCCAAGTGAGAAAATGTCATCACTGGGAAATGGTGCTTTATCTTCAATTGTCTCTGGGCTCGCATAGGCAGCAGTGTAGCCATAAAATGGGGGTGGGGAAATCTCGATGTTGGTTGAGTTGAGTGCGTTTTGGCGAGCTGTAGCAAAGTCCAGCAGTTTGACCTCTCCTTGATCAGTGATCATGATGTTGTCGGGTTTTAGATCCGAGTGAATGACGCCTTGTTGGTGTATGTCGTGCAATGCTTGGGCAATTTTTTGGGTGATCTCCATAGCCCGTTTTCGGGGCAGTTGGCGATTAGGTAGCCGAGATAACAGTCGCCCTAGAGTCTCTCCTTTTATATGCTCCATCGTGAGAAAGCACAGACTTTCTTCTTGGTAGTGTTCAAATATCTTAACCACATTTTTGTTCGAGAGCTGTTTGTTGATGTTAGCCTCGTGCAATATGAGTTGGTCGTAGGAGGTTTCATCGCTGTCTCTGGCAATTTTCACGGCGATGAGTTGAAAAGGGTTGTTGCTTAGATTGTCGGTCGCGGTGAATATGTACGACGTCGCCCCCTCGCCAATTTGGTCGACAAGCGTATATCGTCCATTCAATGTTATGCCTGGATAGGGTCTTATCGTCATATTTTTAGGTTTATTGGCTGACACAATTGCTTCCATAGCATCCTTCCTCAACAGTTTAAGGGTGTTAATAATCATGCCATAGTCCATTTTTTCAGTCAATCGAGCCTTCTTGAGAACGTGTGCTTATTCTCTTTTTTAGAAGCAGCCATTGACATGAATGTTGGGTATGGTTCAGAATCATCAGTCTTTGGTCGGTAGAGTGCATTTGGTGTTGGTCAGACACCCAGCGAAAGGATAGGTGCCTGAAAGGATATGAAGTTAGAATTAAAATTACTGAACCCCCCAGCTTCCACTTCGCTACAAGCGAGTAATGTGCAGTTTGACCACTCTGGTGGCTCGATAGGCCGTGGAGCGGACTGCGATTTTGTCTTGCATTGTCAAGAAAAAATAGTTTCTAGGCGGCATGCTAATATCACCTTTGGTAATGGTCAGTTCTTTATTGTCGATGTGAGTGCTAATGGGGTATATCTAAATGATATGTCCGAAGCGATTGATCGAGATGTGCCAAAAGTAATATCACATGGTGATCGTTTGCGTGTTGGTGGTTTTGACATGAGCGTAGCCCTGATTCATGATGTTGATCTACCTGAACCTGTCTTAGATTCGCCTAAAACCACGCTTCCCGCCGATCCAGCTAATGATGTCCAGCCGTATTTGCTGGATGAGGTTTCTGCTCCTATAACGGCTCAACCCAACAGGGCCTTGGATGTCATTCCTGAGCTTGACCTTATTTCAGAGTCAGTGGTGACGCCACCTCTTGCCCAAAAGACCCCGCCAAAAGCTGTGGAGAGCCCGAAGCCTAAAGCCTCGGCGTCTATTATTCCTGAGGATTGGGATATTGATTTTGGGTTGGATGCTCCCAAAGTGCCAGAGGTTAAGGCTAAACCGCAGTTTTCGTCATCCAATGATAAACTGTTGGTTCAGTTGCTTAAGGGCATGGGGTTGGAATCTGAGGTTTCGCCCGATCAATTAAGCTCTGAGGTAATGGCAAATATTGGCCGTACCTTAAGGACGGCAATCAATGGGGTCATGTTGGTGCGCCAAAGCATCTACAAAGCTAAGGTGAATTTATGTAATGATTTTAAGGTTGTCGATAAGTATGGAGAGGTTGATGCCTTGGATCATATCGAAGATGTTGGTCAGTTTTTGAACGCTCTGTTGGATGGGCATAGCGTTCAGGGCATGTCGCTGGTTGCTGACTTGGCCAAGCACTATCAAGAGTCTGTCGAAGATATTCAGGCGATTTATGAAACGGTAGATGATGCGGTAGATTGTGCTGGTCAGACCTTAAATCCAGATGCAATCGCTGAGTCTTGTAAGGAATATAATCCAAAAGCTAAGCCTTGGGACTATTATCAGGATCAATGGCATGAGCTTCATGGTTCTTTTAAAACAGAGGTTGGTCGCCAGTTTGAGGCAAAAGTATTGGCTCTGCATGGAAAGAGACTGCAAAATAATCAAAAGGGTAAATGATGTTGAGATTAGCGTTTATTTCGGTGTTGACGCTGCTGATTGTGGGGTGCACAACAACCTCAAATTTAATTACTAAAGTTTGGCCGGCGTATGACAGAATTACTATTGAGGCTGACAATTCAGTGAATCCTGATATTGATCAGCGTCCCTCTCCGGTCAAAATCAAGATTTATGAGCTTTCTTCGAGAACAACCATTGATAATTTAGATTTTTTCAAAGCGTTTCGCCAAGGTAAAGCGGTGTTGAGTGATGAGTTGTTGTCTGAGGTGTCTTTTGTGCTGCAGCCAAATGAGGTGCTCAAGCATGAAATCAAACCAAATAAGGATACCCAGTTTATTGCTATTTTGGCTGGTTATCGAAACATTGATGTGGCTAAGTGGAAACATGTCTACGGAATAGAGGCTACGGGTCATTACAACCATTATTTCACCCTCTCGGCCAAAGGAATTATTGTTGGCAAAGTGGTTGAAGATAAAGAGGCCCCTGAAGGGAGTGAGGCTCATACTGACAATCAAGGCCGTGATCAGTTCGAGAGCACAAAAGGCAAAGTGGGTGAGACTCAAAACCAAGTAGACGATGCCAAAGGTAAGGTTGATAGTGTGCGTGACAATGTTGAGTCAGCTCCAGGCAAGGTAGATGGCTTGATGACGCCGCCAGACGATATTAAAGAGGGTGTGGATTTGTTGGACAAGGGTAAATTGCCAACAATCAAAGCCCCCAGCTTTTGATAAATTAAAAATTAGAGAGTGAATTATGGCTAAAACAAATAAAGTGGCATGGATGGAAAGTCAGTATCTCTATCCCCATCACTTCCAACAGCAGGAGCGCTATTTTGAGGAACTGATTGACCGCCGCGTTCGTCCCTCAAGACCCTATATGTGGGGCTTTTTTGAACTATCGATCAATCAAGCTTTGTTGCTGGAGGGGCGTGTAGCCATTACTTCAGCCAAGGGCATCATGCCTGACGGCACGCCTTTTAAAATACCAGGTGATGCCGTATTGCCTGAACCCCTGACTATCGAGGGCAGTGTTAAGGATTCTATGCTCTATCTTAGTTTGCCGATGTACCAAGCAGGCAACAAGTTTTTGGAGACGGATCAGTCATCTAAAGCGGACGGCATTGCGCGCTATCGTTTGCAGCCTCTGGATGTGTTCGACTATAGTAGCACCAATAGCAACTCAGAGCCGGTTGAGAGCGCGATGCTTCAGTTTAGCTTACTCAATGATAAGTCAGACAATAGCGGCTATGCCAATTTGCCATTTGCTCGCATTAAGGAAGTAACACCAGAAGGATCCATTTTGTTGGATAGAGAGTACGTATATCCGGCTCTGGATTTGAACGCCCACGAGTATCTTAAGGGCTATGTGCTAGATGCCATCGGTATGTTGGCTCAGCGAGGGGAGGCTATAGCACAGCGTTTTGGTGCTGGACAAGATACTGGTTCGTCTGCTATTTCAGATTTTATGTTATTACAAGCGATTAACCGTTATGAGCCGCGCTTAAAGCACTATAGTGTGGCGAGCTCAGTGCACCCTGAAACGTTATATTTGGAAATGCTGGGTTTGGTGGGAGAAGTCTCAAGCTTTAATACCACCACCAAGCGTCCTCCTATACAGGTTGACTATAATCATGATGATATGAGACCTTGTTTTCAGCATTTGTCAGTAGAGATGTCCCAGTGCTTAAGCTCGGTTCTTGAGCAAACTGCTGTGCCTCTGCCTGTTGAAGAGCGGCAATATGGTATTCGAGTTTCTCGCATTGACGACCGTAGTTTGCTGACGCAAGCTCGATTTGTGATAGCGATTAAAGCAGATATGCCAACAGATAAGCTTAGGGATCATTTGCCCAATCATATGAAGATTGGTTCGGTGGATACCATCAGAGATTTGGTAAATAACCAGCTTACGGGGATTACCCTCAATGCTTTGCCAATAGCTCCCAGAGAAATCCCCTACCATGCAGGTTTTGTGTACTTTGAATTAAACAGTCAGGGTGATCAGTGGGCCTCATTGAAGAAAGCGGCTGGCTTTGCTTTCCATATTGCTGGTGATATAGATGACATTAAAATAGAGTTTTGGGCAATTCGCTCATAATTCAATATTAGGATCTACCAATGTCTGGTGACGATAAAACAATAATAAGGCCAAGGCCTGGCCGCAAAAGCCAGGGGTCACCGGCTGGCAACGATAATACCATTGTAAAACCGAAGCCACGACCTGGAGCATCCAGTGGTGATGAAACCGCCATTAAACCAAAAAGCTCCTCTAGAAAGGCACCGGTTGCACCTAAGGGCGGCGGGCTGACATCATCACCCCTGATGGATGCGGCGAGTCCAGTGTTGTCTTTGGTGAATCAAATGCGGCAACTCGATGGTAAAGTTAATGTTCCCAGCATTCATCAGCAAGTCACTAAAGTTTTACAAGAATTTATTCAAAAAATAAAAGGCACAGTTAACGATAGTGAAATTCGCCACAATGCCTCTTATATATTGTGTTCTTTGGTAGATGAAACCGCACTCAATACCCAGTGGGGTGAGTACAGCGCTTGGAGCCAAAAACCTCAGTTAAGTATTTTTCACAAGGAAACTTATGGCGGTGAAAAAGTCTATGCCATGCTGGAGGAGGCCATAGTTTCACCATCTCGAAACTATGAATTGATTGAGTTGATTTATTACTGTTTGTCTCTTGGTTTTATGGGGAAATTGCGGATTGATCCACAGGGGCCGGTAAAACTCGAACAAACACGCAGTAATATTTATGATGTCTTGCATCGCAGCCGAGAAAAGCACCAAAAAGTACTCTCTGAGCACTTAGATCCAGCCGTAAGTACAAGCAATAAACTATACAGTTTTCTGCCCATTTGGATTTTTATGGGTTTGTTGGTGTTAGCTGGCTTTAGTATATTTAATTACTGGTTGATTCAGCTGAATGAACGTTCTGATGTGGCTTTTAGTACAGTGGATGCGGTGATACCTAGAGAAGAAAAAGTAGACATCAAGGATTATGAAGAAAAATGTGGCTATGCTAGAGAGTTACAAACATCATTATTAGCCACCGAGATTGGACGTGGCGTAGTTTCGGTTGAGTGTTTTGCTCGCTATACCTCTATCACCTTGCATTCTGAAGAATTATTTCCGCCCGCCAGTACCGAGATTGATCAGCGGTTTCAGCCGATCTTGACTAAAATCGCTAGAGCTTTAGAAAAAGTGGAAGGGCGTATTGATGTGTTGGGCCATACCGATAATCAACCCATACGCAGCATACAGTTTGCTTCAAATTGGGAGTTGTCGCTGGCTCGTGCCAATGCGGTGGTGAATTATATGGCGAAAAATGCGAATCTAAGCTCAAGGTTGTTGCCTGAGGGTAAGGGTGATCTTGAGCCAATTGCCGATAACTCGACGATTGAGGGGCGGGCTAAAAACCGACGTGTTGAAATTAATATTTATCATGATCGATAAAGTGGATAGGATTCAATGAAGAAGTTTTTCTCTTTTTTATTCAAACCTTGGTTGTTGACCTTAGTCCTTGCCATTATTTTGGCGTTAATTATTTGGTATATCGGCCCGATTATTGCCGTTGGTTCCTTTAAGCCCTTTGCGGCTGAGTGGGTTCGCTTAATCTAGATCGGAAGA
>CAXQRU010000071.1:0-12904 GCA_964226685.1 Polaribacter sp.
TCTTTATTTTGATATTTTATTATGTGGTAAAGATTACACTATTGCCAGCATTTTCTGTAAGGGTGTTTGTATGGTTCCACTGCCAGTTATCACAGGTTTTGGCGGCTTCAACTCCGCCGGTCGTAGCTCTTTTCATCAGGCTTACCAAAGAACAATTTTTGATAGCCTAAATCCCCAATCAAAAGCTGAGCTAATGATGGGTTTGGGTACTATGATGGGTGAGTTGCGCTATGATGGGGGCTTTTACCGAAATAAGATGGGCTCCCCGGTTGATGCTAAGAGCATCGGCCAAACCTTAAGAGAGCACATACTGAGTAATACCTTGGTGAGACGAATTCCTAAATCTCACTTTGATGTTGAGCGGGTGCGTCAGAATAAGTTGGCGACCTTGATGCCAACAGAGCACACTCAGTTTGTAATTGATTCAAGAAAATTGCCGGAACCGCTGCCTTCACATTGGCATTGTGAGCCAATTGACTCGGATCAAGTTAGAGTCACTATTGATCAGGCTTCTGAAGTATTGTTGCCGTCGTATTATACGATGTCGGTTCAGTCGGCCGGGCTGCTACCTACGGGCTTTGATCCTGCTAGTTATTATCCTTCTCGTTTCCATCCCAGAGGTTTGCAAATGGCCTTGTTAGGTGCTTCTGATGCAGTGAGCATGATGGGGATAGATTGGGACGATATTCAGAAGCGGCTACCCGCTGATGCTATAGGTGTTTATGCTTCCAGTATCATGAGTCAGCTTGATGAGCATAGCCTTGCCGGCTTGTTACAAGCACGTCTTCAGGGAAAAAGGGTCTCAACCAAACAGTTGGCTCTGGGCTTAAACACAATGCCTGCAGATTTCGTGAATGCCTATGTTTTGGGTAATTTAGGTGTAACAGGCAGTATGACAGGGGCTTGTGCTAGCTTTCTATATAACCTTCGCTTGGCGGTTGAGGACATTGTGCATCAACGTCGTCAAGTGGTTGTGGTGGGGTGTAGTGAGGCGCCTGTCACCCCAGAAATTATCGATGGTTATGCCACCATGGGTGCATTAGCCAGTGATGACAAGCTTGCAAGGCTTGATGGCTTGACCCGTGCAGTGCACGCTAAAGCGAGCCGTCCCTTTGGTGAAAATTGTGGTTTTACAATTGCTGAATCATCGCAATATGTTGTTTTGATGAGCGATGAGTTGGCGTTAGAGCTAGGTGCAACCATTTATGGTTCGGTTCCTGGGGTATTTGTCCATGCCGACGGACCTAAAAAATCCATTTCTGCGCCAGGGCCTGGTAATTATATTACTTTTGCCAAAGCGGTGGCGTGTGCTCAAGCTGTCGCTGGAGAACAGGTTGTACGCGAGCAGAGTTTTATCCAAGCCCATGGTTCGAGCACGCCTCAAAATAGAGTGACGGAGTCAGCGATTTTTGACAAAGTGGCAAGAGCGTTTAACATCAATGAGTGGCCAGTAGCGGCGGTTAAAGCGTTTGTCGGGCATTCGCTGGGACCGGCTAGTGGCGATCAATTGGCCTCGAGTCTGGGTGTTTTCGAGCATCACTGGTTGCCAGGTATCCCAACCATCGATAAGGTCGCTGATGATGTCTATAATGAGCGTTTATTAATCTCAACGAAGTCGGTAGAGTTGAATCGCCCCTCAGTGTCATTTTTGAATTCAAAAGGTTTTGGTGGTAATAATGCCACGGCTTGTGTGTTGTCGCCAAATCTAACCAAAAAAATGCTTGAAAAAAGATTTGGCTCAAAAAAAATGTTTCAATATAAAACGACCAATGAGCTTACGGTGGAAAATGCATCTGAGTACGATAAAGCGGTAAAAAAGGGAAATCTGAAGGTTCGCTATCGATTTGGTGAAAATTTAATTTCTGAGCAAGACATTGAAATTGATCAAAATAAAATCACAATTGCAGGCTGGGAAGAACCAATATTATTATCTGAGGAAATTTTATACGAAGATATGAAGTAAACGTTTCCATGTGATCTTAAATGACATACACTACAAGGAAAATAACAGAAAAAGGGGCGTTCTCATGGCTGACGATATTGCAGCACGACTTCAACGAGTTAGACAGATGTATGGTTTATCTCAAAGAGAGTTGGCAAAGAGAGCCGGGGTTACCAACAGCAGCATTTCAATGATTGAGCAGGGCCGTGTGAGCCCTCAGGTGAGTTCTTTAGAAAAATTACTCAGTGGCATTCCTATGTCTATGAGCGATTTTTTTAAGATTGATATGAGTAACGAGGATGCCTGTTTTTATCGCAGTCACAATTTAAAACTGCGTACTCAAGGGAAGATAGATAGCTATCATTTAGCCGCAGATAAGCCAGATAGGCGCATGCATATGTCTTATGAGGTTTATGAAGCTGGTAGTGATACGGGCAATGATATGCTCACCTTTCAAGGTGAGCGAATGGGCTTTGTGGTTAAAGGCGCCTTGGAATTTACGATTAATTGTCAGTGTGAAGTACTTGAGCCCGGCGATGGTTTTTTCGTCCACTCAAGGCAGCCGCATAGAATTCGAAATTTAACGGAAGAAAAAGCCATTCTTGTCGTCAGTAATTTCCCTCAGCTTTGACAGACTGATGTTTTGTCGCCACAATGGGGTATCTGTGGCTTATCTCTAAGGGGATGCGATGCTGTATCAGGGGCAATCATTATCAGTACAAAAAATATCTCATCAACTCGCGGAACTTTGCTTGAATGCACAGTCCGCGTCGGTCAATAAATTTGATAAAAATACCATCGCTGAATTAGAAGCCGCTTTGAATGTCATTGAGCAAGAATCGGACATTTTGGGGCTTTTAATCACTAGTGCCAAGCCCGCCTTTTTGGTGGGGGCGGACATTGGAGAATTCGCTGGTGTATTCGCCGAAGGGCCAGAGGCTGTAATTGGTTATCTGGGCATCAACAATTGTAACTTTAATCGACTAGAAGATTTACCCATTCCTGTTGTGGCGGCCATTAATGGCTACGCTCTTGGAGGTGGTTGTGAATTGGCTCTGGCTTGTGATTATCGAATCGCCAGTGAGGATGTGGTGATTGGCTTGCCTGAAACCCGCCTAGGAATCATGCCCGGCTGGGGTGGAACGGTCAGGTTGCCCAGGATTGCTGGTGTAGAAACGGCTATTGAGTGGATAGCGGCTGCCAAAGAGCAAAAGGGGGCCGTGGCCATGGCTGCTGGGGTTATTGATGGTTTAGTTCCGCCTGAGCAACTAAAAGAAGCGGCTATTACCACATTGCTTGAATGTGTGCAGGGCAAGCTGGATTATCAAGCAAGACGAGAGGCCAAGACCTCTCCTTTACAACATAACGATATTGAATCGACCATGGCTTTCACAACCTCAAAGGCATTTGTGAAAGCGCAGGCAGGTAGGCATTATCCGGCCCCAATTACGGCGGTAAAAACCATTGAGCAGGCGGCCAGTTGTGACCGTGAACAGGCATTAACTCTTGAGGCTGAGGCTTTTGCTGAGCTGGCCCAAACAACAGCGGCTATGGCGCTGGTTGGGCTTTTTGTTGGCGACCAGTTGGTTTCTAAAAAGGCCAAACAGGCGGCAAAAGAGGCCAGTAAATTGGTTGCTCGAGCTGGGGTTTTAGGAGCTGGAATTATGGGTGGTGGCATTGCTTATCAGTCAGCTTTGAAGAAAGTGCCCGTGAAAATGAAAGATATTGCTCAGGAAGGCTTGGATCTTGGTCTATCTGAGGCGGCAAAGCTGCTTTCAAAGCGAGTGGAAAGAGGGCGTATGAGTAACGAGCAAATGGCTCAAACCCTCAATCATATTACCCCTTGTTTAAGTTACGATGGTTTTGATCAGCTTGATATCGTTGTTGAAGCGGTCGTTGAAAACCCCAAAGTGAAAGCGAGTGTGCTTAGTGAAGTGGAATCTAAAGTTAGTGATGAGGCTATTATTGCCTCAAACACCTCAACAATCTCCATCTCGCAATTAGCGCAGTCATTGAAAAAGCCTGAGCGTTTTTGTGGCATGCATTTTTTTAATCCAGTCTATGCCATGCCTCTGGTTGAGGTTATTCGTGGAGAAAAAACCTCTGACAATACCATTGCGACCACAGTGGCCTATGCCAGTGCGATGGGTAAAAAGCCCATCGTCGTCAATGATTGCCCTGGATTTTTAGTTAATCGGGTTCTCTTTCCTTACTTTTCTGGTTTTAGCATGTTGCTAAGAGATGGGGCAGATTTCCAGGAAGTTGATAAAGTGATGGAAGCTTGGGGTTGGCCGATGGGGCCAGCGTATCTGCTCGATGTAATTGGTTTGGATACCGCTGTGCATGCTCAAGCGGTTATGTCTCAAGCCTACCCAGACAGAATGGCAGCCGACTACACCAGCGCAGTTGATGTTTTGTACAAAGAGAAGCGCTTAGGGCAAAAAAATAAACAGGGCTTTTACGTTTACGAAACCGATAAAAAAGGTAAGCTGCAAAAAGTCGTGGATGAGTCAATCTACTCAATGCTGCCTCAAAAACCATCAAGTACTTTTGATGAGGAAACGATTATTGCTCGCATGATGGTGCCAATGGCGACTGAATTATGCCGCTGTTTGGAAGAAGGTATTGTTGCGACTGCAGCAGAAGCTGATATGGCCCTCATTTATGGACTAGGCTTTCCTCCCTTTGTTGGAGGTATTTTTCGCTGGATTGATACCATCGGTGCCGATGTGTTTCTGTCAATGGTAGAACAGCATGCCAAGCTGGGAGGGCTTTATGAGCTGACTCCAGCTATGAAACAGCGCCTATCTAACAATGAATTATTTTTTCCACTTTGAGTCGATATTAAGGAGCCATTTATGGGCTTGAATCCAAGAGACGCCGTTATTGTGGATTACGCGAGAACCCCGATGGGTCGCGCTAAAAATGGCTGTTTTCGCTATCGCCGTGCGGATGACCTAAGCGCCCACTTAATGCGGTCACTGTTATCACGTAACGATGCTCTAGATCCAGAAGATATTAATGACGTTATCTGGGGTTGTGTTATGCAAAGAGGCGAGCAAGCATTCAATATTGCTCGTAATAGCTTGTTGTTGGCGGGTTTGCCACATAGCGTTCCAGGTCAGACTGTGAATCGTCTCTGTGGCTCCTCAATGTCTGCACTCCACACCGCGGCCGCCAATATTATGGCCGGCCTTGGAGATATTTATTTAATTGGTGGTGTTGAGCATATGGGGCACATCGATATGATGCAGGATGTTGACCCGAACTCACTAATGACCCG
Organism: Polaribacter sp.; assembly: GCA_964226685.1. Lineage (GTDB taxonomy): Bacteria > Pseudomonadota > Gammaproteobacteria > Pseudomonadales > Cellvibrionaceae > CAXQRU01. The sequence continues at coordinate 5,226 of CAXQRU010000071.1, forward strand.
TTCTGTTGCTAAGGCGGCCGGCTCCATGGGCTTGACGGCTGAATACCTTGCCACCTTGCACAATATTTCACGTGAGGCGATGGATGAATTTTCTCATCGTTCTCATCAAAGAGCGCATGAAGCGACAGAGAAGGGCTGTTTTGCTAGAGAAATCATTGCGACCGAAGGTCATAATGAGCAAGGCGCTCTCGTTTTGATAGAAAAGGATGAAACCATAAGGCCTGATACCACCCTTGAGGCCTTGGCTCAATTAAAGCCTGTTTTCAACCCCAAAGGCGGTACGGTGACCGCGGGAAGCTCTTCCCAAGTAACAGATGGCGCTAGTATCATGTTGGTTATGTCCTACGAAAAGGCCACAGAGCTTGAACTAAAGCCGATTGCGAGGATAGCCTCGATGGGCTTGGCGGGCGTTGACCCCTCCATTATGGGAATGGGCCCAGTTCCAGCCAGTCAGTTGGCTCTCGATAAGCTCGAAATGAGTGTGGATGATATGGAGCTAATTGAGCTTAATGAAGCTTTTGCGGCACAGGCGCTTTCTGTGGTAGGTGAGTGGTATCTTGATGATGAGATGGATGAAAAAATCAACATTTATGGTGGAGCGATTGCGCTAGGCCACCCCTTCGGTTGCTCTGGTGCTCGTATAACAGGAACACTGCTGTCAGCAATGGTTGAAAAAGATGCACAATGGGGACTTTCTACCATGTGTATTGGTCTTGGGCAGGGTATTGCCACCGTAATTGAACGAATAAAATAAAAAAATTTAAAAAGAGTGTTGAACCTGGCGGTTGGCTATGGCAAAATCCACGTCCCTTAATTGAGGTGCTAGGCAAAGCCAGTAACTCAGCAGGCGGACGTGGTGAAATTGGTAGACACGCCAGATTTAGGTTCTGGTGCCGCAAGGTGTGAGAGTTCGAGTCTCTCCGTCCGCACCATTTATTCAGTGTAAGCATTCAATAATATGATTCAGCGCTTAACTTTCCGTGCTTTTACACCTATCTATATCAAACAAAACAATTCGTGAGGATCCCATGCAGGTTGCTATTGAAACTACTGAAGGTTTAGAGCGTCGTTTAACCATTGATGTTCCAGCAGAACAAATTGACATCAAGGTAGAGAAACGCATTCAAGAAGCTTCAAAAACCATTCGTATCAACGGTTTTCGCAAGGGCAAAGTCCCTCTAAAAGTTATTAAACAGCACTACGGCCCAGGCATTCGTCAAGAAATATTGGGCGATGTGATTAACCACTCTTTTGAAGAAGCCATCGCTAAAGAGTCCGTTAAGCCAGCTGGTCAGCCCAATATCGAAATTAAGCAATTTGAAGAAGGAAAACCCCTTCAATACACCGCCACTTTTGAAGTTTATCCTACCATTGAGTTGTCTTCGTTAGAGGGATTCCAGGTAACAAGACAAACCGCTGAGGTGACGGATGCGGACGTTGAGGAAATGCTTGAAACATTAAGAGATCAACGAGCTACCTTTAACAAGGTTGAGCGCCCAGCTCAGATGGATGATCAGGTCGTGATCGATTTCAAAGGCCGCAAAGACGGTGAATTGTTTGATGGTGGTTCAGCCGAGGGACACACCTTGGTTCTTGGCTCAAAAAACATGATTCCCGGTTTTGAAGAAGGTATCGTTGGGATGGCCATTGGTGAAGTTAAAACCATAGCTCTTACATTCCCTGAAGACTATCACAGTGAAGATCTGAAAGGAGCTGAGACGGAGTTTGATATCACTCTGCACTCGGTGTCTGAGAAAGTGCGTCCAGAAATTGATGAAGCGTTTATTGCTCAGTTTGGCATCAAAGGTGGTGATGTAGAGAGCTTCAAAAAGGACGTAAGAGATAATATGGAGCGTGAGCTTGCTCTGGCTGCCAGGTCTAAAGTGAAAAAGCAAGTGATGGATAAACTGCTAGAAGATCACAATATTGATATTCCAAGTGCCTTGATTGCCAATGAAGTTCAGGCTTTGCGCGAGCAAATGATCCAACAATTCGGCGGCGCTGCGAATAACAAAAACCTCGACTTTAAGAGCCTCTTACCAGACGATATGTTTTCTGAAGAGGCTAAGCGCCGCGTATCTTTGGGCTTGATCATTACTGAAGTGGTGAAGACCAATGAAATGAAGCCTGACGCACAAAAGGTACAGGCATTAATTGAAGAGGTGGCGGCAAGTTACCCGAATCCTGAAATGATTCATAATTACTACAAGCAAAACCCTCAATTGATGGCAAGCGCTGAATCTTCAGCGCTGGAAGATCAAGTGGTCGAGCTGATCTTGGCTAAAGCCGACATCACTGACGTAACCACTAACTACAAAGAAATTGTTAAGAAAGACGCATAGTCAAATAATAAGCGACATGGAGGTTGCTTTTTGAACATTTTTCATGAGCTTTTTCATTTAACTACCGAGAAACAATAATAATTTATCGAATCACTGGAAACTCTTTCAATCAAGAGTTAAGCTGATACTATCATTAAACATTAGAGTCATTGAACAGAATAGGAATAGAATATTTATGACTATAGAGCAGCTTGGCAGTACCATTTATTCTCCTGAAAGCACACTGGTTCCCATGGTCGTTGAGCAAACCGCCCGTGGTGAAAGATCTTATGACATATATTCACGCCTTTTAAAAGAGCGAGTCATTTTCTTGGTAGGGCAAGTTGAAGATCATATGGCTAACCTGGTCGTTGCTCAATTGCTGTTTTTGGAGGCGGAAAATCCTGATAAAGACATTCATTTATACATTAATTCACCAGGTGGTTCAGTGACTGCTGGTCTCTCCATTTACGACACCATGCAATTCATTAAGCCAGATGTGAGCACAATGTGTATCGGTCAGGCATGCAGTATGGGCGCCTTTTTATTAACGGCGGGCGCAAAAGGTAAGCGATACTGTTTGCCCAATGCCAGGACCATGATTCATCAGCCAAGCGGTGGTGCGCAAGGTCAGGCAACCGATATCTCAATTCAGGCGGAAGAAATTCTTAAGTTAAAGAAACGCTTAAATGAAGTTATGGCCGAGCATACAGGGCGCACAGTCGAAGAAATTGAGAGAGATACGGAGCGCGACCGCTTTATGAGCGCTTACGAGTCAAAAGAATATGGCCTAATTGATCAGGTTCTTACGCGGCGTGTTGATCTTTAATTGGCACATTTTTATTCTTTTAAGAGCTTTTTGATCTATCAATTTGTGGTAAATCATAAATAGATCTGTAAAGAGGGTGTAAAATTAGTACGTTTCGAGCTAATCTAAAGGTAGTGTCTTACTTGAAAAGATGAATTAAGGCATTACCTTACTACTAAACAAGCTATATAGCACAATAACGGAGAGTTCAATGCCTGATCGTAAAGATGGTGATGATAAGGGCAAATTATTATATTGTTCATTTTGCGGTAAGAGTCAGCATGAGGTTCGCAAGTTAATTGCTGGGCCTTCAGTGTTCATCTGTGATGAATGCGTCGATTTGTGTAATGATATCATCAGAGAAGAAATACAAGAAAATTCCGGTGGTGAGGGTAATCAAGATAAGCTGCCCACACCAAAAGAGATTGCCTCAACCCTTGATGAATACGTTATCGGTCAGTTGCGTGCTAAGCGAGTGTTGTCCGTTGCCGTGTACAACCATTACAAACGTTTAAGGTTTGGTGAAAGTCGCACAAATAAAGATGAAATTGAACTCAGTAAGAGCAATATCTTGTTGATTGGCCCAACGGGTAGCGGGAAAACCTTATTAGCTGAGACCTTGGCTCGATTGCTGAATGTACCATTTACTATTGCTGATGCCACGACTTTAACTGAAGCAGGTTATGTTGGTGAAGACGTTGAAAACATTATTCAAAAGTTGCTTCAAAAGTGTGACTACGACGTAGAAAAAGCTCAGCAGGGTATTGTTTATATTGACGAAATCGACAAAATTTCTAGAAAGAGCGACAATCCATCAATCACGCGCGATGTATCTGGTGAAGGTGTTCAGCAGGCGCTTTTGAAGCTGATTGAAGGCACTGTAGCTTCTGTGCCGCCTCAAGGAGGTCGCAAACACCCGCAACAAGAGTTTCTGCAAGTTGATACCAGCAATATACTGTTTATTTGTGGTGGAGCATTTGCTGGCTTAGACAAGGTCATAAGAGATCGTTCTGAGAAAGGTGGCATCGGTTTTGGCGCTGAGGTTAAGAGTAAAGAAGACGATAAGGGTGTTGGTAAAATACTTGAGGAGCTTGAGGCCGAAGATCTTGTTCGTTATGGTTTGATTCCAGAGTTCGTAGGACGTTTACCGGTGATTGCGACTCTTGAGGAGTTAGACGAAGAAGCATTGGTGCAAATTCTCACAGAACCTAAAAACTCGTTAACCAAGCAATATGCTAAATTATTTGAAATGGAAGACGTTGAGATTGATTTTAGGGCGGACGCTCTGTCAGCTATCGCAAATAAAGCGATGGATCGTAAGACGGGTGCCCGTGGATTGAGATCCATCATGGAATCTGTCTTGCTAGATACCATGTTTAAAATCCCATCTGAAACCAATGTGGCAAAAGTTGTTGTGGATGAGAGTGTCATCAAAGGTGAGTCTGAACCACTGTTGGTGTACAATACTCCCGAGCAGCAGAGTAAAGCTGCCCCCGAGGACTAGTAAATACGGAGGCTTGCCTCCGTATTTCAATTTTTACTTGTAATCAAAATCTCAGCCCCCAATATACACCTATTGTTCCAGATTTTTCGACAAGTTTTAAACTGGTTTTAAGTAATGAATAAAGAATTTCCCCTATTGCCGTTGAGAGACGTTGTAGTTTATCCCAACATGGTCATTCCCTTGTTTGTGGGAAGAGAAAAGTCGATTCAAGCTCTCGATGTTGCCATGAATACCGATAAACAAGTCTTTTTGGTGGCACAAAAAAGTGCAACTGAGGATGACCCTCAGCAGAAAGACATCTATGAAATTGGAACCATTGGGTCCATCTTGCAGCTTCTAAAATTGCCTGATGGGACAGTCAAGGTTTTGGTTGAAGGTGGACAAAGAGCGGCTATTACTACTGTAATAGATGGTGGTTCTTACTATCAAGCTTGTGTCGAGGAAATACCTTGTGAGGCCTTATCGCCATCTGAGTCAGAGGTTTTGATTCGATCATTGATGAACCAGTTTGAGCAATACGTTAATTTGAGCAAAAAAGTACCTGTGGAGGTGTTAACCTCATTAGCGGGTATCGATGACGCGGGGCGTTTAACGGATACGATTGCCGCTCACATGTCTTTGCAGTTAGATCAAAAACAACACATTCTTGAAATGGCTAATGAAAGAGAGCGTTTAGAACACTTGATTGAGTTGCTTGAAGGTGAGATTGATCTGCATCAGGTCAAGAAAAGGATCCGTGGGCGCGTCAAAAAGCAGATGGAAAAAAGCCAAAGAGAGTATTATCTCAATGAGCAGATGAAGGCCATTCAGAAAGAGCTTGGAGATCTTGGTCAAGAACCCAATGAAATTGATGCACTTGAAGAAAAGCTTCAAACGATAGGGATGCCTAAGGAAGCTTTGGATAAGGCCTTATCAGAGCTTAAAAAACTTAAAATGATGTCGCCAATGTCGGCTGAGGCCTCTGTACTTAGAGCTTATATTGACTGGGTAGCTTCTGTGCCCTGGAAAAAGCGCAGCAAAGTGATTAACAATTTGGAGCGCGCGGAAGCAATTTTAGAAAAAGACCACTATGGCTTGCTAGATGTGAAAGAGAGAATACTCGAGTATTTAGCGGTTCAAAGCCGAGTCAAAAAAATTAAAGGGCCGGTTTTGTGTTTAGTTGGCCCCCCTGGAGTTGGTAAAACTTCTTTAGGCGAGTCTATTGCAAGAGCTACCAATCGCAAATTCATTCGTATGGCTTTGGGCGGTGTTCGTGATGAGGCTGAAATCAGAGGACATAGACGCACTTATATAGGCTCCATGCCCGGTAAATTAATTCAGAAAATTGCTAAAAGTGGTGTCAAAAACCCATTATTTTTGTTGGATGAAATTGACAAAATGGGTATGGATCATCGAGGAGATCCAGCTTCGGCATTACTAGAGGTTTTAGATCCTGAGCAAAATAATAGTTTTAACGATCATTATCTGGAAGTTGATTACGACTTATCAGAAGTGATGTTTGTCTGTACATCAAACACGATGAATATACCTGGTCCGCTGTTAGATAGAATGGAAGTGATTCGGATTCCTGGTTATACAGAAGATGAAAAAGTGAATATTGCGCAGCGTTATTTAAAGGAAAAGCAAATCAGTCGTAATGGCTTGAAAGACAATGAAATTGAAATCGATGACGATGCGATCAAAAGTGTAATCCGATACTATACAAAAGAAGCCGGAGTTAGGGGCTTAGATCGAGAAATTGCCAAGATTTGTCGTAAAGTGGTAACTCAAAATGTGAAGCATAAGCACAATACTCTCACAAAGATAGCAGACGATAATTTAGAAAGTTATTTGGGAGTTAGAAAATTTGATTACGGTGTTGCAGAAGAAGAGAATCAAATAGGACAAGTGACCGGTTTAGCTTGGACCCAAGTTGGAGGCGAACTGCTCACCATTGAAGCTTCAGCGGTGTATGGTAAAGGCCGCATGGTCAAAACCGGTTCGCTGGGAGATGTCATGCAGGAGTCGATACAGGCGGCTTTAACCGTGGTGAGATCAAGAGCCCAAATTTTGGGTGTTTCGCCGGATTATTCAGAAAAATTTGATATTCATATCCATGTTCCTGAAGGTGCTACTCCTAAAGATGGGCCAAGTGCGGGTATTGCGATGTGTACGGCGTTAGTTTCGGTATTGACCAATACACCAGTGAGGGCGGATGTCGCCATGACGGGGGAGATTACTCTGCGTGGTGAAGTGCTCAGGATTGGTGGTTTAAAAGAAAAGTTGTTGGCCGCTCATCGAGGAGGGATTAAAACGGTCATCATCCCACTTGAAAATGAGCGAGATTTGAAAGAGATACCGGACAACATCAAAGATGCATTGATTATTAAACCTGTAAAATGGGTCGATCAAGTGTTAGAGATTGCGTTGGTATCAATGCCAACCCCACTCTCTGATGATGAGTATAAAGCATTAGAGGACAAGGCTAGGCAGGAGAGGGCATCGGTGACTCATTAACCTTAGCAATTGCTGGGAAATAGCTTGTTTTTGAAGCTTAATGTGCCATTGTGCTCGTCATAAAATGTCTATATGCGAATTAGCTGATAACTTGCCTTGACCCTTGTGCCGCCAATTGGTATAAATCACCACTGCTCAAATAAGTATGTATCGTTGACTTTATAGGGAAAAGATCGGTTGACGATGTCGTTGATAGCATTTCTTACATAATTACACACAAAAAATACAAAGGGGTATATAGTGAATAAATCAGAGCTGATCGAAGCCATTGCCGTCTCGGCGGACATTCCCAAGGCGGCTGCGGGCCGAGCCTTAGATGCCATGATTGAAACCATTGAAGACACACTTAAAAAAGACGAGCAAGTGGTTCTTGTCGGTTTTGGCACTTTTTCTGTTAAGGAACGAGCAGCTAGAACAGGCCGAAACCCTCAAACTGGTGAGCCCATTCAGATTGCGGCTGCAAAAATACCCAGTTTTAAAGCGGGTAAAGCCTTAAAAGACGCGCTTAAATAAAAGCGGCTTATTATCAAGATCGGAAGAGCACACGTCT
>CAXQRU010000072.1:0-10634 GCA_964226685.1 Polaribacter sp.
GACGTGTGCTCTTCCGATCTGTTTTTTGTGGTAATTCGTGTCGCGCAAATGAAACAAAATTGTGTTTTTCTGACCTTTCATAGAAATTTCATGTTTTTCTCTCAGGCACTTGTAATATTACAAGTGCCTATAAAACAAAGGCTTGTTTTATTTTCGTCAATTGCTTGGCGCATTAACCCCTATAACTGCTGTTATAAGTGCATTTAAAAGCCTTGACTGTGTTTTTAGATCTTGCGAGTATTCAGCCACTCCCAAACTAAAACAATTCGGAGAACAGGAGAATACAATGAATATAATTAAAACATTAGTAACAGGTGCAGTAATTACTGGCCTAGCTTCAACAGCGTTTGCAGGTCCAACTCTTGATGCCGTCAAGAAGCGTGGCAAGCTAGTTTGTGGCGTGAACACGGGTCTTCCCGGATTCTCATCAACAGACAGCAAAGGCCAATGGTCAGGCATCGATGTTGACTACTGTCGTGGTATTGCTGCTGCTATTTTCAACGATGCTTCTAAAGTTGAATTCAAGCCGCTAACTGCTCAACAGCGTTTCACTGCTCTTCAATCGGGTGAAATCGACGTATTGTCTCGTAACACTACCTGGACTTTCAGTCGTGATACTTCGCTAGGTACTAACTTTGCGGGTACTTCTTACTATGACGGTCAAGGCTTCATGGTTAAGAAAAGCTTGGGTGTAGCCAGCGCTAAAGAACTAGACGGCGCCAGTGTTTGCGTACTTTCAGGTACCACCACTGAATTGAACGTTACTGACTACTTCCGTGCGAACAAAATGAAGTTCAAGCCAGTAGTATTCGATAACGCTGACCAAGTCACTCAAGGTTTTGACTCAGGTCGTTGTGACGTAATGACTTCAGACCAGTCTCAGCTTTATGCTCTACGTGTAAAATTGACTGACCCAAGTGGTTCAGTGGTTCTTCCAGAAGTAATTTCTAAAGAGCCTCTAGGTCCTGTTGTTCGTCAAGGTGATGACGAGTGGTTCAACATTGCCAAGTGGACTTTGTTCGCCATGGTGACTGCTGAAGAGCTTGGTGTAACTAAAGCTAACGTTGACGAAATGAAAGGTAGTGCTGACCCACAAGTTAAGCGTCTTCTAGGTCTAGAAGGTGTTAAAGGTGAGTGGTTGGGTCTGTCTGACGACTGGGGCTATCGCATCATCAAAAACGTAGGTAACTACGGTGAGTCTTTCAAGGCTAACATTGGTGAAGGTACTCCTCTAAACATCAGCCGTGGCTTGAATGCACTATGGAAAGACGGCGGATTGATGTACGCTCCACCTATTCGTTAATTTAAATTAACAAGTAGGCACTTATGTAGTACTAAGCTCATGGACGAGCTCTGATAAACCGGCTGAACCTCAACATTAAGTTGATCTCGTTCGGCACTATTCCCTAACTTTTCAAAGAAAGTACGTAATTATGCGTGATACTAATACACCTGCGTCCGCAGTTTGGTGGCGAGATGCAAAAATTCGTGGGTATATCGCCCAATTGGTTTTGATCCTGAGTGTAATCTGGGTCGGGAACTACTTGATTGATAACATGAATACAAACCTTGAAAATTCGAACAGAGATGTCGATTTTAAAGATTTGTCCTCTCGAACAGCGGGCTTCGAAATTGGTTTTACTCCGTTCGTAGACTATAAAATCGAAGATGAGTTCGATAGCGATGGCAAGATCACTTCAGAAGCAGATACCTATACTACTGTCATTGGTATAGCTGTTATCAATACGCTGATGGTTGCATTTTATGGTGTTATTTGTGCCACTATTCTTGGTTTCATTATGGGTGTTGCCCGTTTATCGAAAAACTGGGTAGTCGCAAAAGTGGCCAGTTGGTACGTTGAGGTTTTTCGTAATGTGCCGTTATTGATTCAGGTTTTTTTCTGTTACTCTTTGTATGGCATCGCCTTTGATAGTTCAGGTTTGGCTGACAATGCTTTCTGGGAGTGGGAGAAAGATTCTCAGGCAAAAGTAGAAGAAGTTGTAGAAGAAAATAAAAATAGCAGCATCTTTGAGCAAAAAACAGAAGCCGATAACTATGGTTTCTATGTTAATAGTCGGGGTGTGTACACACTAAGGCCAACTTGGGATGCCGAGCAGGCTTCAATGTCATCTTATTATGGTTTCTGGATTGCTGTAATAATTGCCATTGGTTTGGTGATTACCCTAAAAACTTGGGCTAAGCGTCGACAAAATGCTACTGGCCAACAGTTCCCTGTTTTTATCTCTTCTTTAGGCATATTGATCACTCTGCCGCTCTTATATCTTCTTGTTCTTGGTTTTCCTGTTAAACCGGAATTCCCCGTTGCTGGAAGATTTAACCTTTCAGGTGGCTTCAATATCCCACCAGAATTTATTGGTTTATTGGCTGCGCTTTCGCTCTATACCGCAGCGTTTATTGCTGAGGCCGTAAGATCCGGTATACAAGCTGTGAGTAAAGGCCAAAAAGAAGCTGCGGCTGCACTAGGTATTCGTCCTGGTTTGAGTATGCGTCTTGTGGTCATACCTCAAGCATTAAGGGTTATTATTCCTCAGCTGACGAATCAATATTTAAACCTGACCAAGAACTCTTCATTAGGTGCGGTAATTGCCTACCCTGAAGTGGTTTCGCTCGTCATGGGTACTGCAAATGGTAACACTTCCAGAACAGTAGAGCTGGTATTGATCACATTGGGAATTTACCTAACGATCAGTCTTTTGACCTCATTGTTCATGAATTGGTACAACAAAAAAATGGCGTTAAGGGAGCGATAAGTAATGGCCAGAGAATATTTAAAGCCGCCTGTACAGGACTCCTCCTTTATTGGCTGGATTAGAAAAAATTTATTTTCATCAATTCCAAACTCAATTCTTACCATCGTTGTGACTTTGGGTGTGGTGGTTTTGTTTACCTCCTTGTTTCAATGGGGGGTGTCATCTGCTACATACACTGGCGGTAAGACAGCCTGTGACGCCAACTTAGAGTACTGGCGTGTAAGTAATTATCTTAATGAGAATTACTCTGCGGATCAGCTTGCTAGTCTTCGCTCAGCGAGTTCGGCAGAACTACAAGCTTTGCTGTTGGATAACCAAGGTGAAATTATTCCACCACCGGGTAAAAAGCTCAGACCACTAGAAGCGCTTTCAGATGTTGAGAAGGCGGAACGGCTACGACTACAGGATCTAGCCAAGAAAAGAGTGGCAGAAGATGCGGTCTCTAGATTTGACGATATGTACAAGGCGCATGTCAAAAATGCTGAGGCTCAGGGAATTGCTCCGTTGTCTAAGGATCAGTTGGTTTCCAATGCCATTAAAGAAGCGGGTTCTGTTACCAATGGCGCATGTTGGCCATTTGTAAGTTCTAACTTCAAAAAATTCATGTTCGGCTTTTATCCTGTCGAGTTGGATAAAAATGGTGTAATTCCTTCTTTGGCATCAGCAACGGCTGATAATGGCACAATCAGAATTAATGGTGGTGGCACTGTTGTATATACACCAAATGCAGGTTTTATCGGTACCGATATAATCACTTTTGTACCTGGTGATGCTACAAAGCCAGAGCCGCTAACTGTTAAGGTTGAAGTCATTGCAGAAAAAGTCTCTGACGACGTAGTAAGTATCGATAATGGAATGGCCACTGTTCAGTCGAATACGTCTACGGTCATCGATCTTGTGGATGACTCTGGTCAGCGTTGGCGAGTAATTTTTTCAGGTGCTTTAGTGCTCTGGACTATTTTGCTGCTTTTACCAAAGCCTTCAGCAAGAAACGCTATTGTTACTGCCGTAGTAGTAGGCGCGATATCTGTTTGTGAAATTATTCTTAACGGCACGTTCTTTGGTCTGGTTATTTTCTTGATCGCAGCGGCCTTACTTTACGTCCAGATTTCGGAAAAAGCGAAATCAAAAGTTGCGTTATTCTTAGTGGCTGGATGTCCGATTATTGCCTTGATTCTATTTAATGGTTTCGATGGCTCGCCAGTATCATTTAAGTTTGATAATGAGTCCAAGGCGACGGTAACGGTTGACGTAGGTTCAGCCTCTGCTGCTCAGCCTGAAGCACCAAAAGCGCTTGAAACTTCAGAAGATGAGTATGTATCTCCTGAGGCTAAAAACGATATGGTGAGTACCGCTCAGGCCACACCAATACAAATTGATGTTTTGGCTAATGATATTGGTACCAACCTGGTGTTTAAGTGCAAACTACCGCAAGCATCTGAAGACTGCTATAAAACTGCCAATGGTGTGGTTAGGTTGGGTGGCGGCAATACCCTGCTTTACATACCAAATGATGGTTTTGTGGGTAAAGATACTTTTGAGTATGAAGTAAAAAATCAGTGGGAACTGGTGATTGTTAGCCAGAAGATCATGCAGCCAATTTCTTCCGTACTGCCAGCTGTTGATTCCAGTCAGTGGGGTGGTTTGAGTTTGACATTGGTGCTTGCAAGTATTGGTATCATCGGTGCTTTCCCTCTTGGTATCTTGTTGGCTCTAGGGCGACGTTCGAGCTTGCCTATCGTGAAAAGTTTCTGTGTGACTTTCATCGAATTCTGGCGAGGTGCTCCACTGATTACAGTGATCTTCATCGCAACGCTCATGATTCCACTGTTTTTCCCGCCGGATTCACCTGGCTTTAACAAGCTGATTTATGTGGTCATTGGTATTATCATGTTCCAATCAGCCTATATTGCTGAAGTGGTTCGTGGTGGCTTGCAGGCCGTACCAAAGGGCCAGTATGAAGCGGGAATGGCGATGGGGTTAACCTATTGGCAAAGTATGCGTATGATTATTTTGCCACAAGCGTTACGCATCTCAATCCCAGGTATCATTAACCAGTTTATTAGCTTGTTTAAAGATACTTCGTTGGTGTACATCGTGAGTCTTTATGATTTATTTACCATTTTCTATAAATCATCGTTAACTGATCCAGCTTGGCTTGGTAGTTATAAGTTGGAAGGATTTGCGTTCATAATTATCGCCTATTGGGTGTTCTGTTATGGCATGTCTGGTGCGAGTCAAAAATATGAAAAATATCTTAATCAGAAGACAACCCACTAATTGGTGTTGGAGGAATTTATTATGTCAACTCTAGAAAAAACAAATCAAAAGTTCATGATTGAACTGAACAACATGCATAAGTGGTACGGTGAGTTCCATGTATTAAATAACATTAACCTGAAGGTGACTTCTGGTGAGCGTATTGTAATTTGTGGCCCTTCGGGTTCTGGTAAATCGACAATGATTCGCTGCATTAACCGCTTAGAAGAGCATCAACAAGGACAAATTATTGTTGATGGTACTGAGCTGACTAATGACGTGAAAAATGTTGAGCAAATCCGTCGTGAAGTGGGGATGGTGTTTCAGCACTTTAACCTTTTCCCTCACTTGACCGTACTTGAAAACTGTTGTCTTGCACCGGTTTGGGTTCGTAAACAGCCACGTAAGGAAGCCGAAGAGCGTGCAATGCATTATTTAGAGCGCGTTCGTATTCCTGATCAAGCCTTGAAGTATCCTGGTCAATTGTCTGGTGGTCAGCAGCAGCGTGTGGCGATTGCCCGAAGCTTGTGTATGAACCCCAAAGTGATGCTGTTCGATGAGCCTACATCAGCGCTTGACCCTGAAATGATTAAAGAAGTACTGGACGTAATGGTAGGTCTAGCTGAAGAAGGTATGACCATGTTGTGTGTGACTCATGAAATGGGCTTTGCGAAAACCGTTGCTGACCGAGTGATCTTTATGGATGCGGGAGAAATCGTTGAAGAAAATAATCCTCATGAATTCTTCGAAAACCCACAATCAGATCGTACTAAGCTATTCTTGAGTCAAATTTTGGCTCACTAATTGGATTAGCTTCGACAAAAGCACCTTCGGGTGCTTTTTTATTGCCACCAATTTAGAGTGCTCTTATGAAATATATAATTTTGCTGTTTTTGGCTGCAGTAGTGGCCTGCTCATTTACAAGGGTCTCACTGACCGATGAGGAAAAGCAGAAGATTATTAAACCACCGAAGGAAATAAAGCATTATGTCTCTCAGCATATTGATGCGGTTCATGAATTTATGGGTAACCACTACCAACAATTCCCGTTGCAAGATCAAAGGGTACTAACCGAATGTATGCAAGAGGCGGCTAGTTTTCTGGGTGTTGTTAATGCTGATAAAGTTAGAGTGATCGTCACTAATAACTTGCCAATTCCAGAAGAGGGCACCGATTTATACGAAGTTTATCTAAAAATAGCTGGTGATCCGAAGCATGCTGGGGCCATTACCGTTGGGCATTATATTTTTATCAAGCCTATGTATAGTCGCTCTTACCACATATTACTGCATGAATTAGTCCATGTGATGCAATATGAGAAATTTGGTAGCAAAGCGTTTTTGGAAAAGTACATGACGGACGCCCAAATTGTTGCCTATTCTCAAATACCCTTTGAATCAGAAGCGTTTGTAATTGCAGCAACAATTCAAAAAAGCGGCTTGAAGAAGTGTGCTCAGCTATACCTTGACTAACGGAGCCCTATTTTTATTGCCCTCATTTCCAAGAATATTTACTATAGCTGCGTCTAACCTAAAAGTTGCCATGCATGTGTGAGGATTTAATTCGACAAGCTCAACAGGGTGATCGTCATGCCTTTGAAGCTGTTTTGACAAAACATTACGATACTTTGTATCGCTTTGCCTACAAATGGTGTGGTCATCAAGCCGATGCGCAAGATATTGCGCAGTTAGCGTGCCTCAAGCTTGCTAATGGTATTGGTCAATTTCGTTTTCAGGCGAGCTTTACCAGTTGGCTGTATCGATTGGTGATCAATTGTGCAAAAGATTGGCAAAGAAGCCAGTCTCGGCATCTGCATGAAGAATTACCCATGGATGTCGAGTTGAAGGGGAGTTTAGACCACCCAATACTCCTCGGACAGTTATTAACACAGTTAGAACGATTAGGTGAGGGTATGAAAGAAGCCCTATTATTGGTACATATTGAGGGCTTAACTCATAAAGAAGCAGCGGAAGTGCTCGAAGTGAAAGAGAGTACGGTATCTTGGCGTCTGCACGAAATTCGTAAACACTTAAAACCCTGGTTTGAGGAGCTGCTATGAATGATGATGCCCTAAGACCTTTGTTTGACGATATTCCCAAACCTAGTGAAAACGAGAAAAAAGCAGCCATTAACTTAGCTATGGCTGAGTTTGATCGGGCTCAGTTGGCAACAAAAAGCGCGTCAGCGCCTTGGTATATTCGTTTTAAAAATACCTTGTTGTACTCAGGCGCGGTGAGCTTTTCTGTTCTTGTCCTTGGTGTATGGGTGGTCAATACTCAAGTTGATCCCGCACTACATTCGCCTCCAATGGCGATCGCACCAGCTCCTGTGGAGTTAGTTGAACCCGAGGCACCTACTGAAGTTGCAATGGAAGAAATGCCCAAGCCTGCAGCTAAAATGGCTCAAAGCTCTGAAGCTCAGCCAATGTTAGAAGATAGAATAAGCCCGGAAGTTGCTGCTCAAATGGATGAAAGCTCGTTTGAGAAAGATGAAATGGCAGCAAATGCCAGTCGCTATACGATGGGTGTTGCTGAGGCTGAGTCGGCTAGTGCATTAGAGAGAAAAGACAAAAACGCTGATCGGCAAAGACCGGCTGAGGCAGTAAAAACGGAGGCGCGAGAGCAAGGACATTGGCTCCAGCAAATAGAACAAGGGTCTTTGCCAGATCAAAGCACTATTGATGCGCAAGCCATTATCGATTCTTTCAGCTATGGTTTGCCAGGTGTACCTAAGGGGCAGGTGGCCGTTTTTACTGATTGGCGGCCATCCCCTTGGGGTGGACACTTTTTGTCGGTTTCATTGGTGGGAAACCAAGTGCAAGATCTTAATGTGCTGTTTGAGTTTGATGAGCGTATGGAGCCCTATAGACTTGGAGGGCAATCGTTAGAAAATCAGATTCAATTTGAAACCTTGTCCGAAAATCAGGTGCATACCTTAGTGTTTTCGTTGAATTCAATTGAGGGAGCTTTGGGCAAAATGCGTCTACGTTATTTGTCGGATGGTGAGCGGGTAGACAATGAGATCGATATCTCAGCCCAAGAAATGGAGGGTTTAAACTTTGCTCCTGTAGTGGCCAGCTTTGCAGATTTATTAAAAAATCGTGAGCAATCTATTTATGATTTTAAGGCCATTATTGATTATGCGGAGCAGCAGAACTTTAACCAGTCATCGTTTATTGATTTGTTGAAAAAAGCCCAGAATTTGTATCAGCCGTGATAGGATATGCGACTACTCTTCAAGCATAGCCTTTAGATCCTCCAGTCTCTGTGCATTTTCCTCTTTTGAAAGCGGGGTTTCTATACTCTCGGGTAGAGCCTCTTGTTTAATTTCCGGTAACTTTTCACCTTGTAACAGCGCCAGTCGTCTTTTCTCGAAGTGTTCTTTGAAAACGGGGTAGGTCACCCGTTCAGGGTTGTTGCCTAGGAAAAACCAGTCACTATCGCGGCCAGCAAAGTATACGATGGGGTGGCTCCATCGATAGGCTGTTTTAGGGCTGGGGGCATTGCAGGCTTCCAGGTAGGCGCTGCGTACATCGGGTAAGCCGTTGTGTGCAATGCTTTGGCAGGTGCGAATCACTCGGCTAAGTGTTGGTAAAAAATCAAACTCTTTGATAATAACTTTGACAGCACTTAAAATTACCGTTGGGTGGAACTCTCTTAATGCATCCAACCATAGGCGTTTGGCCGCAACAATTGCCGTTTTTTCTTCATAGGCTTTAAAGAAAAGGTGATTGTAGTTAACACTCAACAGCTCGAAGGCTTCGTTAATGGCTTTGATGCGCTCGTCATCACTTGGCCCAGCTAGTGTCAGCGAGTCTTTCGGCGATGCTGCTGTCTCGGGTTTTGGCGGGGGCGTATTGTTGCTCATGATAGTTGGCCCATTGGCGTTTTATGTGGTGTAAAAATACATTATCCCAGCTATGCCGGGGTTCTGCTCGGTTTGTCCAGTATAAAATAAATTCAGGCACTTGTGCGTCGATAAATTCACGAGGAATGTCTACCTGGCGAATCAATACCTCCATACAATCAGCTGATGGGTTCCAGTTTTTATCCATGGGTACTGGGTCTGGGTTTTGTTTTATGCCAGCTTTCACAAAGCGCCATTGTTGGCTAACGTGCTCGGCAAATAGCGTGCCCCATTCAGAGTAGAAGGCATTTTTTTCCATCCACTTATGTATGAATTCAGGTATGCAGTCATTGATAAATGGCAGGTCGATGGCGCAGCTAAATCTCAAATAATCAATGGTGTGTTGTGCCGGTTGCCAATTTGGTCTCATGGGCGTGCTTTGCTTTTTATCCAAAAATGGTGTGTCTTGTTTGCTCCAGTCCTCTTTGACCCAGGAAAAAAAGCTCATACCCCAATCTTTTTGGGTTGTTCCAGATTGGCTGTGGTACTGCATAAATCGAGCCTGTGATTTATTGACGAACGCACTGGGAATACCTTCTTGAGCGAGTTGCTGTAGCACGGTATCGCTTGGTTGCCACTGGGAAGGTAAGGGTTGAGCCTGCTGCTTTCTGGCAATGTCTTGGACTTTGTATTCCCATTTACGCTTCACATCACTGATAAACTTGGCTCCCCATGAATGCTGTGGACTGCCACGATCACGCCAGTACTGAACGAATTGGGGTATGCACTCGTTGGCAAAATGTCGGGGAATACCGAGTTGGCTAAGGTTGGCATAAACATCATCGCCAGGTTTCCAGCTATCGCCAATCAGTTGTGCGGGTCGATTCAGCTGGCGAGTTTCCCTTGGGTTCTGAGGTATGGTTCGATCGATTTGATTGAAGGCAAAGTACAGAGTTTTATCCTCACTAAGAGGGGCTGAGCGAACCAATAGCTGATTGTGATCTCTCAGTTGTTGAACAATTCTCTGTAAATCGAGAACGTCCCAGAAGGGGAGTGCTTCTTGTAATTGCTCTTTTGGGATCGAGAACCACTCCTTACCATTGCTGGTTTGGCCGCTGCGGTAATGGGTCATATCCTCAAGTCGAGCCATTAATAGAGCGGCTTCAACCCCGAGTTCTAGGGCTTTTGAGGGATATAAAAGAATGGGTTTGTCGTTTGGATGCGTCATGAGCTAATGGTAACAGCATACGCTGGCTTGTAAAAATATTTTACGTGATATTGTGTGTCAAGCGCTTGCTGCTGTGCAAAATCCAGTTGACTTATAGCCTTTAGCCTATATAATTTGAAATAGGTTGAAAGTATGACTTCTATTTATTTTGCTCCATTTACGATGCCTTACCTGTAGTAGCTCGTCCTGTAGTGTTTAAGTAATAGCCTGTCTTCTACCCTGAATGCCCTTATGGGTGAACAAATTATTATTAATAGGATACATTTATTATGTCTAAAGTTACCGGTACCGTAAAATGGTTCAACGAAGCGAAAGGTTTTGGTTTTATTGAGCAGGACTCAGGCCCTGACGTTTTCGCTCACTACAGCGCCATTCAAGGTTCAGGCTTTAAAACACTAGCTGAAGGTCAAAAAGTTGAGTTTTCAGTCACTAGCGGTCAAAAAGGCCCACAAGCTGAGAACATTGTTGCTATCTAAGCAATTGATTTCTTTATAGAAAGGCGGCCTTGAGATCGGAAGAGCACACGTCTG
>CAXQRU010000073.1:0-28880 GCA_964226685.1 Polaribacter sp.
TTGACCCGCAACCTTTTCTCTATCTCCCTGTCGTGGGATGCGCATTATACGCATTAATTAATACCACGCAAGCCTTATTTTCATCTTTTTTTTAGTTATTTATTTTAGACCAAAATCCAACCGCAAAGGCTATTTTTTGCTCTCCATATAGTGCTTAAACCAACTGATGGGGCCTGATGATCCGTAAACAATTCCGATGCATAATAATATGTGCGCCGGGTAGGCTGCAAAGGCTGCAAATCCCAATATCACAAGCAACAGACTGGTGTAGGGTACCCGCCCCTTGAAGTCGACCACTTTGAGGCTATTGTAGCGAATGTTTGAAACCATCAACAAACCCAACATCACCACAATGCCCGCCATAACAAAGGCCATAGGTTTGGATAATTCGACATCGTGCCATACCCACACAATTGCGGCTAAGGTTCCCGCCGCTGCCGGGCTTGCCAGCCCAGTGAAAAAGCGTTTATCGGCCACCGCCGCCAAGGAATTAAATCGCGCCAACCTCAAAGCGGCGCAGGCGGCAAAGATAAAGCTGGCAGTCCAGCCAATTTTACCAACTAAGGGCAACCCCCAGTGAAATAGTAGCACTGCCGGAGCGATGCCAAAGGAAACCATATCAGACAAGCTGTCGTATTGAATACCAAACTGGGTGGAGGTATTGGTTAAACGGGCAATGCGTCCATCCAAGCCATCTAGCACCATGGCAACAACTATTGCAATGGCCGCTGCCTCAAACTTTCCACTTTGACTGGCTAATATCGAGTAGAAGCCACAAAAGAGTGCACCGGTAGTAAATAAGTTGGGGAGTAGATATATCCCTCGACGGCGAGACTTTACCTTTGGGCCTTGCTCTTCAATTTGATCATCATTCATTTCTCATACTCTATGCTGACAATAATGCGCATAGAGTATAGAGCGGAGTTTACAAAAGCAAATCGGCTGTTGGCTTATGGGATTTTGAAGATGGCGATAGAGTCCACCAATTTATGAGATTGCTGTTCAAGCGAAGTGGAGGCTGCTGAAACCTCTTCAACCAATGCCGCATTTTGTTGAGTGTTTTCATCTATTTGACCAACAAAACTGGTGACATTGCTGACGCCCCTAAACTGCTGGCCCGAAGCCACAGATATTTCATTGATCACAGCGGTGACGCCATTAACTGCGCTAACAATAGATTCCATGGTTTTACCTGCACCATCAACCAGTTTAGCGCCACTTTGGACCTTCAGGGCAGAATCGTCGATCAAATCTTTGATTTCTTTGGCCGCCGTTGATGATCGTTGAGCCAGGCTTCGTACCTCTGAGGCCACCACCGCAAAGCCTCGGCCCTGCTCACCTGCTCTAGCAGCTTCCACCGCTGCGTTTAAAGCCAAAATATTGGTTTGAAAAGCAATGCTTTCTATGACGGAAATAATATCGACGATTTTGTCAGAGCTTTCGCTAATTTCTGCCATGGTTTTGACCACTTTTTCGACTTCCACACCGCCCTGAATGGCTACTTCTGATGCATTTCGAGCCATCTCATCAGCCTTGCTTGCACTGTTGGTATTTACCTCAACTGCTTTTTTAATTTCTTCCATATTATTGACTGTTTTTTCTAGATTCGCCGCCATCTGTTCGGTGCGCCTAGCCAGATCCAAATTGCCCATCGAAATTTCTTTGGCTGCTGAATTAACCAAGGAGGTATTTTCTTTCAGATCCATAGTAATAGAAATGAGCTTATCTTTAATGGAGTTGATGGATGCTAGGATAGACTGAGTATCTTCTGGCTTCACCGCCACTTCGATTTTTAGATTGCCATTGCCAATCTCCCTAGCAACTTCTTTGATATAACTAATCTCACCACCAACCTGAAAAAGAATTGAGCGAATAATAAATAGGCTCAAGCCGCAAGCCACCAAAATGACTGCTAACGATACAAAAATGGCCAACCAGTAAGCATTTTTCGCCTCCGTTTTAAGAGCCAATGTTAGCCCTTTAAGTCCCTCGCTGAGGTAGTCTTCTACCATTTTTAGCTGGTTGATTCGACCGGTTGCCTGCTTAAACCATTCAGTGCTATCCACATCAAAATTACCCACTTCAGCTTTCTCAAATGCTAACGCCCTTAGTGCTTTAACCTTCATCACTGCGTCAACTTGCATACTGTCTTCATAGTATTGCCGATCTTGCTGAGTAGCCATTTTGTAAAATGTATCGAGGTAGGCATTTTGCTCCGTTACAAGGGTCACAAAGCGCTTAAACAACTCTGGCGTAAACTGATTTTTTGAAAATACATTGCTTAATACCGCGCGCTCAATACCAGCCCGCTCCTTACCCTGTAAAAAGTTATAGTAGGATTGCATTTGATTAGCGAGTTGGCCCTGTTCAGCCAAGGCGGCCACATCAGCACTAATGGATAATAAATCGGTATTGAGGCCAGTATAGTATGTGAGCGCTTCTTTGAGGGTAATCGAGAAAGTATCTACTCGCTTTCGAACGCTATTGAGTTCGGCCAACTTACTATCGATTTTTTTAAGCAATGCCAAGACGTTTGGATCAATATTTTGGTTTTGATTCAGTAAAGCTTCACGCGTCGCCTTAGCTGCCATCGTGCTCTCTCGCTGATTCGATAATATATCGCCAAAGTCTGCTCCTTTGGAGCCTAAAAAACCTGCTGTTGCCCCCCGCTCTTTCTGCAACTCATGCACCAAAAGGCTGTTGGCCGCCGCTATATCCACCAAAGGGGCGATATTATTTAAGCTTGTTATTTTGCTTTTTTGATAACTGACACTGGACCAAGAAAAATACAAAACGCCCAGTAACGCGGGCAGCAAGATGATTAACAACTGTTGCTTAAGAGTGAGGCGAGAGAGAAAAATCATGACTATACCCAAAAATTCAGTATTTTGAGTATAGACGAAGATCTTTTGAGCAGATAAAAATGGCGGAGCTTACCTCATAGAGGCAAACTCCTGATAAAACTAGTTTTTTGTCTTATCAATAATTTTCTTATCAGCAATCCAAGGCATCATAGCGCGCAATTTCTCGCCCACTTGCTCAATGGGGTGCGCGGCATTGTTGCGACGACGCGCCGTCATCGATGGGTAGTTGG
The DNA here is from genome assembly GCA_964226685.1 of Polaribacter sp. Classification (GTDB taxonomy): domain Bacteria; phylum Pseudomonadota; class Gammaproteobacteria; order Pseudomonadales; family Cellvibrionaceae; genus CAXQRU01. Next base: position 3,095 of record CAXQRU010000073.1, read on the forward strand.
TAGCACCTTCAGAGATGAACATTTTGGCGTACTCACCGTTTTGAATGCGTTTTAGGGCATTGCGCATGGCTTCACGCGACTGCTCATTGATGACCTCTGGGCCAGTCACGTACTCACCGTACTCAGCATTGTTAGAGATGGAGTAGTTCATGTCCGCGATGCCGCCTTCGTACATCAGGTCAACGATCAACTTCAACTCGTGCAAACACTCGAAGTAAGCCATTTCTGGAGCGTAACCGGCTTCAACTAGAGTTTCAAAGCCCATTTTGACTAGCTCAACACAGCCGCCACACAGTACCGCTTGCTCACCAAATAGGTCGGTTTCGGTTTCATCTTTAAATGTAGTTTCGATAATGCCGGTACGACCACCACCAATCGCTGAAGCGTAAGATAGCGCCACTTCTTTGGCTTTACCGGAAGCATCTTGGGCAATAGCGATAAGATCAGGGATACCGCCGCCTTTTACGAACTCGCTACGAACGGTGTGACCCGGCGCTTTTGGAGCAATCATTAGCACGTCTAGATCTTTGCGTGGAACGATTTGGTTGTAGTGAATCGCAAAGCCGTGAGCAAAAGCCAGAGCAGCACCTTGCTTGATGTTGGGCTCGATGGTTTCTCTATACAGCTGACCTTGGAACTCGTCAGGGGTAAGGATCATAACGAGATCAGCGCTAGCAATGGCTTCAGCGGTTTCTTTAACCACTAAACCGTGGCCTTCCGCCTTAGCGACTGAGGGGGAACCTGCACGCAAGCCAACCACCACATCAACGCCTGAGTCTTTCAGGTTACAAGCGTGAGCGTGACCTTGTGAGCCGTAACCGATAATGGCTACTTTTTTGTCTTTGATGATGGATATATCGCAATCTTTATCGTAATAAACGGTCATTGACATGATGTGTCTCCTAAATGAATGTTGGTTTCAAAATTGATGGTCAGTATATCCAGTGGACAATATTGCGTAAAATGATATATTTGCAAAACTCTATTTCAAAAAATGAAACGCCATGGATAATCGAAGCCTGTCCCTCTTTCTGCATCTAAGCCAAAGCTTGCACTTTGGCAAAACCAGCCAAGCGATGCACATTAGCCCTTCGGGCTTAACTCGCTGTATTCAACAACTGGAGTCTGAAACCAATAGTACGCTCTTTGAGCGAGACAATCGAAGTGTTCAATTGACGCCTGCGGGTGTTGCTCTTCAACGCTATGCTCGCGAAGTGTTAAGGCTATGGGAGGATGTGCAGCCGCTGCTGCAAGCCTCGGCCGATCAGCTGCAAGGAGAAATCAGCATTTATTGTTCGGTCACCGCCAGCTATAGCTTTTTGTTCGATATTTTAAGTCAGTTTCGTGGGGCGCATCCTCATATTCATATTATTTTGCGCACAGGCGACCCGGCACAAGCAATCTCACGAGTGGTTAACCGGGAGGATAATATCGCCATTGCCACCCTGCCCGACCCATTGCCGACCACGCTCTCATTCAAACCCATCACGCGCTCGCCGCTGGTGTTAATTACCCAAAAGGGCGATCCGGACAGCCACTTACCCACCAAAGATTTATTAGAACAGCGGGCGTTTATTCTCTCTGAAAGCGGTGCGGCGAGAGAGCGCATTGATGAGTGGTTTAAAACTCAAAACATTCAACCGGATATTTACGCCCAGGTGGCCGGTAATGAGGCCATTGTGAGCATGGTGAGTTTGGGGTTTGGGATTGGCGTGGTACCAAAGATCGTGGTCGATAACAGCCCTTTGAAGGATCAAGTGATCCTGGTAAGCAAGCAGCCTGATCTGAAGCCCTTTGAGGTTGGACTTTGCACTCTCAAACGCTCGCTCAAAAACCCCTTGGTGGCGGCGCTGTGGAGCACGCTTGATTAGGGGCTATTGCCCTATTCAGCCCCGAAGTTCAGCCTCAATAAAATGCTGTTTATCTCTTAGAATTTTCAGCGCCTCATTGAGAGTCACTGGAAAAAAGCGGATCTGATCGCTAGGTTTTAACTGCCCCAGCAAAGGTAAGTCAGCACTGATCACATGGGCAATTTGGCTATAGCCGCCGGTGGCCTGACCATCGGCCAAGGTAATGATCAACTCCTTCGCATTTGGGCATTGAACGGTGCCAGGCACCACCACTCGGGTCAGCTCTGTGGGCGGCACAAAGTCGTGCTCGCCTTGCAAGCGATAGCCCATGCGATTGCTGTTGCGATCGATTGGGTAGGGTTTCGATAAAATATGCTCTTGTACTGGTTTGGGTAAGGCCGAAAATGCAGGCGTTAATATGACCCTCACCGTTTGAGTCGCCATGGGGCCCGCGGTCACTGTATTGGGCAATCGACGAGGCGCAATGAGTTCTCCATACTCAATCGGTAAGCGATCATTCTGTTGTAGCGCAAGGCCGTTAAAGCCCCCAAGAGCCGCGGGCAAATAGGTTGAACAGCTATTTAGCCAGGGTTCCACTTGGAAGCTTCCATTCACCGCAATATACCAACGACAGCCTTTTCTTAAGCGGCCAAAACTCAGCTGATCGCCAGGCGATAAGGTGAGTGTTGTGTGAGGCTCAACGGCTCGATCATTCACCAACACCTCAACATCCGCCCCGGCAATGCCTAGTTGCATGATCTCCTCTGCTTGCAAACGAGGCCCAGTCATGGTGACTTCAAGCACAGGGGCATCAGCTGGCTTGCCGACTAACCAGTTACTTAGTTGCTGGGCCGTTGAGTCCATCACACCGCTGCGCGGCACCCCGAGTGCTAAACCGCTGATGCGCCCTGCATCTTGCAGGCTGGTTAGCATGCCGGGCTTAAGCACGATCATAGTATTGCTCTAAAGAGATGGGGTAGAACTCGAGCTGATCACCTGGGCTGGCGAGCGTTGGCGGCTGCCGGTTATGATCAAACAGTGTGAGCGGTGTTCGGCCAATCAATTGCCAACCACCGGGGCTGCTCATTGGATAAATACCCGTTTGATTGCCGGCTATACCCACGCTACCCGCTTCAATTTCAACTCTTGGGGTCGAATGCCTTGGGCATGCCAGTGCCGGGTCCAAACCGCCCAAATACAAAAAGCCTGGCATAAAGCCCAGACAATAGACCCGGTATGTGGGTTGACAGTGGCGACGAATCACTTCATCAATACTGAGGCCACAGTGATCCGCCAATGCCGGCAAGTCAGGTGCAAGACTTGGGTGATAGCACACAGGGATACGCACGAGCCGCCCCATTTCTTGGGCAATCGCAAGCTCCGTTTGGATCAGCTCAGCCACCGAATCGCAAAGTTGTTGATAGCTGATTTGGAGGGGTTCAAACAATACCGTTAGGGAGCTGTAGGCGACGGTGGTATCGATGACACCAGGGATTTTTTTCAACTGACGGGCACAGGCAATAAGGTAGTTATTGAGTGATTCATCAATCTGCTCACCGCCATAAAGCAATAAAGCACTATCACCCTGAGGGTAGCACTGGAGCTTTTCAGCCCAGGACACGGTGAATGGACTCGGCAATGGCTAACGCTTGCGGATGATCACCGTGAATACACAGGCTATCGCAAGCAATATGAACCGGTTGACCGTCGATCGACAAAATGGCCTGACCGTTTCGCAAGGCTTGAGCTTGCTGGATGATCACCTCTAAATCATTATGCACCGCACCTGATTCAGAGCGAGGCACCAATTGGCCATTGGTCTGATAGGCTCGATCCACAAAGCCTTCTCGAATTACTGGTTGGCCTGGGGGATACAGGTTCGCCCCCGCCAAACACATAATCGGAATGGGAAGACCTAACTTTTTAACCACCTCTTGAATAATAAGAGCAATGGATTCTTGCTTGGCCGCTTCGTTATACAAAGCACCATGAGGCTTTACATGAGTTAAAGGCACATTGTGACGAACCGTCACTTCGAGAAGAGCAAATAGCTGTTGCTCAAGAGAGGCTTTGAGTTCAGGCTCTGAAATCGTGAGAGTTCTACGCCCAAAATGTTCACGATCCGGGTAACTGATGTGTGCGCCTATCGAAACCTCATGCTCTATGGCCAGAGACACAACGCGTTCAATGCTTTTTGCATCCCCAGCATGACCTCCACAGGCAATATTGCACTGGGAAAGGTAGGGCATGATGGCGTGATCGATATCATCGAGACCCTCTCCTAGATCACAATTGATATCGATCGCGCGCGTCATTAGAGGCTCAGAACTTTCTCACCCCGGCTGATACCCGATACGCCGGTACGAACCACTTCCAAAACCGCCGCCTCGCCAATGGCTTTCACAAAGGAGTCGAGTTTATCTGAAGTACCCGTAATTTGGATGGTATAGACGGTGCTGGTGACATCGATAATTTGGCCACGGAAAATATCAACGCAGCGTTTGACTTCTGCCCGTTGAGCACCGGTCGCCTTTACCTTAATCATCATCAACTCGCGCTCGATGTGTGAACCATCGGTGAGATCCACCAGCTTGACCACATCAATCAACTTGTTAAGGTTTTTGGTGATTTGCTCAATTTTGTGCGCATCGCCAAAGGTTGTTAAGGTTAAGCGCGACAAGGTTGGATCTTCCGTCGGCGCGACCGTTAAGGATTCGATGTTATAGCCGCGCTGTGAAAACAAGCCCACAACTCGCGACAACGCACCAGGAGCATTTTCCATTAATAATGAAATAATACGCTTCATTAGGTTCGCTCCTCCTTGCTTAACCAAAGATCACGCATGGAACCACCAGGCACTTGCATGGGATAAACGTGCTCGGATGGATCGACATAAATATCCATAAATACCGTTTTATCTTTCATCGCAAAACACTCTTCCATCTTGGCTCTCAACTCTGAACGCTCAGTGACCTTGATGCCAACATGGCCATAGGCCTCTGCCAACTTAACAAAATCAGGCAATGATTCTTCGTATAAACTCTCTGAGTAGCGGCTATCGTAGTTCATATCCTGCCACTGCTTCACCATACCGAGCGCTTGGTTATTGATGCAAATGATCTTAACGGGCAAGTGATACTGAGTGCAGGTTGACAGCTCTTGGATACACATCTGGATACTACCCTCACCGGTCACACAGACCACATTGGCATCGCGATGCGCTAGCTGTACACCAATGGCAGCAGGTAAACCAAAGCCCATGGTGCCTAGGCCACCCGAGTTGATCCAGCGTCTTGGCTTATCAAATAGATAATACTGAGCCGCAAACATTTGGTGCTGGCCAACATCCGAGGTGACATAAGCATCACCACCAGTCACTTCGTGCAACATTTTGACCACTTCTTGAGGCTTGATCATATTGTTGGCGTCAAAGCGATCGGCCGTATAAAGACCATGACGCGCTCGCCACTCGTTGATCTGACGCCACCACTCACCCAGTGCTGATTGATCGGGCTTTTTCTTAGCAACTTTAACCAAGCTCAACATATCATTTAACACATGTACTACATCACCAACAATCGGCACATCAGCCGTGATGGTTTTTGAAATGGACGCTGGGTCAACATCGATATGAATAATTTTTGCCGTGGGGCAAAACTTAGTGGGCATATTGATGACTCGATCATCAAACCTGGCACCTACCGCCAAAATCACATCGCAGTGATGCATCGCGGTATTGGCCTCAAAGGTACCGTGCATACCCAGCATGCCCACAAATTGTGAGTCGCTGGCAGGGTAGCAACCTAAACCCATTAAGGTATTAGTCACTGGGTAGTTCAGCAATTGGGCGAGTTCGGTCAGCTGACCCGAACCATTACCCAAGATCACGCCGCCGCCGGCGTAAATCATCGGGCGTTTAGCCGCTAATAAAATATCGACCGCCTTTTTGATCTGACCCGTGTGGCCTTTTTGCGCTGGGGTGTAAGATCTGAGTTTAACCGACTCAGGAAAGTGGTATTCCACTTTGTGGTCGGGATCGGTAATGTCTTTGGGCACGTCAATGACAACCGGGCCTGGCCGACCAGTGCCGGCAATGTAGTAAGCCTTGCGAACAATTTCAGGAATCTCTCTGGCATCTTTCACCAAGAAGCTATGCTTAACAATAGGACGAGACACACCCACCATATCGGTTTCTTGGAAGGCATCTTCACCAATCTTACTGCTTGGAACCTGACCCGAGATAATCACCATGGGAATGGAGTCCATATGCGCAGTTGCAATACCAGTAATGGTATTGGTCGCACCCGGACCCGATGTGACCAGCACCGTACCGACTTTACCCGTTGAGCGAGAGTAAGCGTCAGCCGCGTGTGAGGCCGCCTGCTCATGGCGCACTAGAATGTGTTTGACGTCCTTTTGGCGAAATAAGGCATCATATATATGTAAGGCAGCGCCACCTGGATAACCAAACACCAGGTCAACGCCTTCATCACGCAATGCGCGAATCAGTATGTCTCCGCCCGATAGCAATTCCACTGAATTCCCCTTAAGTTAAAAAATCTTCGGTGCAAATTAAATCACAAACAAGCCGCGATCTCCATTAAGAAGACGGCTGAATGAGCAAATTTAGTTAGTCGTCACTGTTCGTTGAGTAACAAAATGGCAAACTGGGTACTCGCTTGCGTGAAATGAATGCTCATGGTGTCGAGCATTGTGGGTGTCTAAGTGGTAACATAAACACGGACTTCAACTTTGACAAAGTTTGCAAAAAAAGTCAAGATTTAGCACAAAAAACCAACAAAACCTAGCCGAATCGACGCCATACGTAGTAAGCTAGCTCAAACAACTAAAATCTGGAGTTGATATGCGCCGTCTAATCACCGTCTTTATGCTTCTCTCAGCCACGACCGCTTGGGCATCGGGCTATTATCGCTGGGTCGATGAAAAAGGTGCCGTTCATTACTCTGAAATACCTCCTGCCGAAGGTGCCGCTAGCATACAAGAAGTTGGATCTCCCTCTGGATCACTCTCCACACCTAAAGAAGATAATGTATCGGTGCAGCCGAAACCCGTAAAACAAGCTCCGGAAAAAACGGATCTAAAATCTAAAAATTGTAAGATTGCTCAAGACAATCTGGAGGTCATGAACCGCAGTAAAGACATCCATGTGACTGGTGAAAACGGCGAAAAACGAATTCTGACTAAAGAAGAAGTGGAACTCAAAAAACTAGAGACAGAAAAGGATATCGAAATTTATTGTAAGTAAAGGTCAACGGCCTTTAAAAGTGGCGCTATTTTTTTCATACCGCTTCACTATTAGAAAATAACTGCTTTACTTAGAGAGAATACTCTTGAGAGAATCTCGGTGAAGCGATTAACCCTATTATTAACGGTGCCTTTGTTTGCGCTAGAGTTGCTTGCTCTTAGCATTTTCAACTTTGTGCACGCCCTACCAATACAATTTATCGGCGAATTGTTCATTATTCAATTGGGCTTTCTAATCGCGTATGCTTTTTTAGTCGATAAATTGGTGAGCAAACCGATAGACCTGGTAAACACAACCCTTGATGCCATCACTCAAGAAAAAAATCTTTTATTGTCCATTCCCGAAACAGGTATTGCACAGACACGATCGCTGGCACAAAAAACTAATCAGCTCATCAAAGATCTCGACCAAATGCTCATCAGCGTCAGCGCCTCAGTGGCCAGGCTCGATCCCATGTCTCAAGAGTTAAAAGACACCAATATGGGCATTAGCCAGCGCAATATGATCCAACTCAACCACAATCAAAACATCTCCACCAGTTTGAGCGCTGTGGAAATTGCCTCAGAAGACATGACCAACGCGATCGCAGAGATTGTGAAAACGGCCGATAGTAGCCAGCAAAGTATAGGGGTCAGCGTCAAAGCGGTAGACTCTAGTTACCAGGCTGTCTATCAACTTGCTAAGGATACCCAAGATGCCGTGTCTATCACTGAGCGATTGCATCAAAGCAGCTTACAAATTGGCGAGGTCGTCAACTTCATCAACACCGTGGCCGAACAAACTAATTTACTGGCGCTTAATGCTGCTATAGAGGCCGCTCGGGCCGGTGAAGCGGGTCGAGGCTTTGCCGTAGTAGCCGACGAGGTACGCAACTTATCTGTGAAAACTCAAGAGTCTACCCTTGAGATTGAAAAAATGATTCAAGAGGTGCAGGCCGCCGCTCGCCAGATGAAAAACACCATGGAAAACAGCAAAAACTCCAGTGAGGCTGGCGTGAAGCAAATTGAGGAGGTCAAGCACCAGTTTGATGAAATTCATAACTACGTCAACACCATCACCCAACAAGCCACTATGATCGAAATGATGATCAAACAACAAAGCACATTTATCGATGATGTGGTGGAGTCTAATAAGAAAATCAATCAGGTTAATGAAGACATTGTGAGATTCACACGTGAATGCGCGATATCAGAGGATGACTTACAAAATTTAGGACGCTATATCGAAAAGAATCTCAAGCATTTCATACTTTCACAAACGGAATTTGATAAAAAGATGCGCCCTAAAAAGGACCCAGAAAAAAGACACGAGAGTAAAACCACCAAAGCCAGTGATGACGATATCGTGCTGTTCTAACTAAGCGCTGTACTCCAAGGACAACTGCTGGGCACCAAACGTCTCCCTGAGCGCGAAGATTAGATCGTCCGATGGTTTTACTCGCCACTGCTGACCCAGTTGTATGACCGCCTTGGCAGAGGGATGCTGATAATGAATCCGCACTAAACAAGGGCTATCACTATCTTGGTAATTTTGCAGCAATTGCTGCAATTGAGAGGGGCTATCGCTCGGGAGCTGTTCTTCATGCCAACGCAAAACAATCGCTCTCAACTGCTCTGATCTGGCCTGATCAAGAGAGACAATGGTATCGGCCCGCATTTTCAACCCCCCTGAATAATCGTCATTGCTGACTTGCCCTTCGATAATTAATAACGCATCTTTCACCAAAATATCTCGATACTTTTGGAAAGCATCACTAAATACCGCCACTTCGAGGCGCCCGGTACGATCATCAAGAGTGACTATCGCCATGGTATCACCGCGCTTGGTCTTCATCACTCGCAAGCCAACCACCAAACCACCGACTTTTCTAGGTTTTTTGTCTGCTGTCAGGGCGGATAAGCGAGCTGAGGTCAACTGGGCCACATCGCTTTCATACTCATCAATAGGGTGACCCGTCAAATACAAACCCAGGGTGTCTTTTTCACACTGCAGACGCTCTTTCATAGTCCAAGCGCGAGCTGATAAATACTCTCCATACACGCAGCGACTGGCTTGATCCACAGACACCACACTACCAAACAAATCGCCCATGCCCGAACTGGCGTTCGATTGAGTTTGCTCCGCCGCTTTCACAGCTGATTGCAATGCACTCATCAAGATCGCTCGCTTTCGATCCAACTCAACATCGGGTCCAATGGTGTCGAGAGCCCCACTTTTAATAAGCGCCTCTAAGGCTCGCTTATTGACTTTACGCGCATCCACCCTTTCACAAAAATCGAACAAATCCTTAAAGGGGCCTCGCCCTCTAGCGGCGATAATATTATCGACGGGGCCTTCACCCAGTCCTTTAATCGCCCCTAAACCATAAATAATTTCGTCATCACGGTTGACCGTAAACTGAAATTCTCCCTGATTGACATCGGGCGGCAGCAGCGTCAGCTTCATAGAGCGACACTCTTCGATAAAGGTCACGACTTTATCGGTTTTATCCATATCGGACGACATCGTTGCCGCCATAAACTGAGCAGGATAATGAGTTTTCAACCAAGCCGTCTGATAGGAAACCACAGCATAGGCAGCCGAGTGCGACTTGTTAAAACCATAACCCGCAAACTTTTCCACCAAGTCAAAAATCTTAATTGCCAAGACCGGATCTACGCCCTGCTTAGCGGCACCCGCTTCAAAAATCTCCCGCTGCTTAGCCATCTCTTCAGGCTTTTTCTTACCCATAGCTCGACGGAGCAGATCAGCGCCACCTAGGGTATAACCGGCCAATTCCTGAGCAATCTGCATGACCTGCTCTTGATAGACGATCACGCCATAGGTCGGCTCAAGAATAGGCTTGAGCTTTTCATGCTGGTATTTAGCATCGGGATAAGCCACTTGAGCGCGGCCGTGCTTACGGTTGATAAAATCGTCCACCATGCCCGATTGCAAAGGCCCCGGCCTAAAGAGGGCCACCAATGCGATCATATCTTCAATATTATCGGGCTGCAGACGCTTGATCAGATCCTTCATACCACGGGATTCCAACTGGAACACCGCCGTGGTCTCAGCCGTTTTCAACATATTGAAGGTTTCAGGGTCATCCAGGGGGATGCGGCTAATGTCGATAGGCTCCATGCCCAACTCAACTCGGGTGCGATTGACCATTTTTACCGCCCAATCGACGATGGTTAACGTTCTAAGGCCCAAGAAATCAAATTTGACCAGACCCGCCGCCTCAACATCGTTTTTATCGTATTGGGTAACCAAACCGCCGCCACTCTCGTCGCAATATAACGGTGAAAAGTCAGTCAACTTGGTAGGCGCAATAACCACACCACCCGCGTGTTTACCCACGTTTCGAGTGACACCCTCAAGCTTTAGCGCCATCTCCCAAATTTCTTGGGCATCGCTATCGGTTGCCAAAAACTCGCGCAATGGCTCCTCTTGCTCATAAGCTTTGGAGAGCGTCATGCCCACATCCATTGGGATCATTTTTGAAAGTTTATCGGCAAGGCCATAGGACTTTCCCTGCACCCTTGCCACATCCCGCACCACCGCCTTGGCGGCCATGGTACCGAAAGTAATGATTTGGGATACCGCATCGCGACCGTAATTATCCGCCACATAGCTAATGACCTGATCTCGATTATCCATACAAAAATCGATATCAAAGTCCGGCATAGAAACCCGCTCTGGGTTCAAAAACCGCTCGAACAGTAGATCATAGGCCAGAGGGTCAAGATCGGTAATATCTAAGGCATAAGCGACCAAAGACCCAGCACCGGAACCACGCCCTGGCCCCACGGGGATATCGTGATCCTTGGCCCACTGAATAAAGTCCATTACGATTAGGAAGTAGCCAGGGAAACCCATTTGCATCACGATATCAAGCTCAAACTCAATCCGCTCGATATAGGGCTGGCGTGCTTCTTGCGTTTGTTGCGCTTCCGGCCCCAAAATGACCTCTAAACGACGATACAGACCCTCAAAAGAGACTTTTTGGAAAAACACATTCGTTTGTAGTAACGACTGATATTCTGGCTGATCTTCCTTACCCGCCCACTGACCGCTCATAGCGTTAACCGCGCGAGACTCTAACTCTTCATAGGAATAGTATTTTTGAAAAAATGGATCTGAACGAAAACCCTCCGGCATGGGGTAATCTGGCAGGTAATAATTACCTAGCTCAATTTCAACATTGCAACGCTTGGCAATTTCCACGGTGTTTTCCAAGGCTTGTGGAATATCACTAAACAGCTCAAGCATTTCCTGCTCAGAACGCAGATATTGCTGCTCGCTGTAGCGGCGCTCACGACGAGGGTCATCTAAAGTACGCCCCTCACCAATGCACACCCGCGCCTCGTGAACTTCAAACTCCTCTGGAGACAAGAAGCGTACATCATTGGTCGCCACCACGGGCACATGATGTTGTAGCGCCAAGTCTACGGCTCCATGAATATAGGCCTCCTCATTTTCTCGGCCTGTACGCTGCAGCTCTAAATAAAATCGACCCGGAAAGTCTTGCTGCCACTGTGACAACAGTGCACTCGCCTCCTCCCTGTGACCACCCAGTAAGGCCTGCCCCACATCACCCAGGCGCCCACCAGATAACACAATGACACCTTCACTATGCTCACCAAGCCACTCCCGAAAACAATACGGCTTGCCGTGATACTGCCCCTCTTGGAAGGCTTTAGAAATCAATTTAATAATATTGCGATAACCCGAATGATTTTGAGCCAAAAGGGTAACCGTTGTTGGGTGTTTATCTTCAGGCCCCACTCGCAACCAGATATCGGTACCAATAATGGGCTTAATGCCAGCGCCCTGAGTCGCCTGATAAAATTTAATCAAACCATAGAAATTACAAATATCGGTAATCGCCAAGGCCGGCATCTTTTGCTCAAGCGCATGCTTAACCAGCGATTTGATGCGAATGGTACTATCGGTTAGCGAATACTCAGTGTGGAGTTTTAAATGGATAAATGAGGTCATAAGCCTAGTCTACATTTTTCCGTTTTAGCTCGCCAATCTATTTTCTAGATAAAGGTGGGCCAGCCAAATGGTGAGCTTTGACAAAAACGAAATCGTCATGGCACCTTTTCCCAGCAAGAGAAGCATCTATATTTATAGAAGAGTAAAATAAGGATTCACTGAAGATTGAAAGATGGTGCCCAAGGCCGGACTTGAACCGGCACGGCTTACGCCACTACCCCCTCAAGATAGCGTGTCTACCAATTCCACCACTTGGGCATTTGTTGTTTACACAAACCTTGTGTGAGTTGTCATCCTGGTAACTAAATAAAACTAGTTCGCCAATCCATCTTCTACAGGAGCTGGCTCTTGCTCTGGCTGAGCCTCTTCTACCGGAGCCGCCTGCTCTGGCTGCGCTTCACCCGCCAAACCATCTTCTACTAACGACGCCTGCTCTGGCTGAGCCTCACCAGCCAAACCATCTTCCACCGGAGCCGCCTGCTCTGGCTGCGCTTCACCCGCCAAACCATCTTCTACCGGAGCCGTTGGCTCTGGCTGCGCCTCACCGGCTAAACCATCTTCTGCCGGAGTAACTGGCTCTGACTCTCCAGCCAAGCCATCTGGCTCGACAACTAGAGCAGCAGGCTCACTAGCACCTTCTGGTTGACCAGAATACTGCCCAGACGACTTTTGCTTTGCCAATACCGCCAAAGAAATACTCGTCACAAAAAATACAGTGGCCAAGAACGCCGTCAACTTAGTAAAGAAACTACCACCACCCTGACTACCAAAAACTGTCTGCGAAGCACCTGAACCAAAAGATGCCCCCATCGCTGCACCTTTACCTTGTTGGAGTAGAATCACTCCAATTAGGGCAATCGATGCTAGTGTATTGATAACAATCAAAAAGCTTTGCATGTATAAAACCTTGCCTTTTAGGCGTTCTTCATTGCGCAGCGCGCAATGGATAAAAAATCTTCTGCTTTAAGTGATGCACCACCAACCAACGCACCATCTATATCTTCTTGAGCAAACAAGTCACTAGCATTATCGGGTTTAACACTACCGCCGTAGAGTATCCGAGTTGTTTGCCCATGCTCACCTAACTGCCGGCGAATAAACTGATGAACATCTTGCGCCTGTTCTGCCGTCGCAACCTTGCCTGTCCCTATAGCCCAGACAGGCTCATAAGCGACAACAACGCGAGCACAATCTAACTGACCCAAATTAGCCAACTGCTCACCAATCACAGATAAGGTCTGCGAGTCTTCTCTTTGTTCCAATGTTTCGCCGACGCAAATGACTGGAACAATACCACTGGCTTGCAGTCTTTTTGCCTTTGCCATTACCTGATCATTGGTTTCACGATGGTACTGGCGCCGCTCTGAATGCCCAACTAAACAATACTGGCACGACATCTCTGCTAACATGGCAGCGGAAGTTTCACCTGTGTAGGCACCTTGTTCGTGCTCACTCACATCTTGAGCTCCGACCCTCAATTCACTTTGGCCAGCTAAAACGGCTAGCTGCCCAAGATAGACACTTGGCGGACAAACCACTAATTCTATATCTAGTTCTTGGTTTAAAAGGCCAGTCACTAAGTGGTGGTTTGACTCCAAAGAGCCATGCATTTTCCAGTTTCCGATAACGAGCGGTCGTCTCATAATTTACTGCTGCATTTAGGGGCGGCAATTTTAACGAAGTTAATCATGACTTACAATAGCCAATTAAGCCGTTAGCCTTTCTTGAACCGTTTTAGCCAGCTGATGAGCTAAATCACTGACTAAAATTTTATCTTCACCCTCAACCATGACTCGAACCACCGGCTCTGTTCCAGAGGGCCTTAGCAAAACTCGCCCTCTACCAGCCAATGTAGCTTCAGCATCCGCCACGGCCTCGACAATTCCAGGATCAGCACTGATATCAATTTTTTCACTCAAGCGGACATTAATCATGGTTTGCGGCAGTTTATGCATACCCAGCTTTGCCTCAGCCAAGGTACAGCCAAGCTCGCTAAGCGCTTGCACCACTTGTAGGGCCGATACGATTCCATCCCCTGTTGTAGTGACATCACTGCACACGATGTGACCAGAGGATTCTCCACCAAGCGACCACTGTTGAGTCTTCATTGCCTCAATGACATAACGGTCACCTACTTTGGCTCGCATAAAGGGGATATTCATTTCCTTGAACGCTAACTCAAGGCCAAAATTAGACATCAGGGTACCAACTACACCATTACAACCCGCGCTAGAGCGATGCTTAGCAAGTGCAATGATATAGAGCAGCTCATCGCCATCTAGGAGTTCACCTTTATGGTCGACAAACAACAACCGGTCGCCATCGCCATCAAAGGCGATGCCGTAATCAGCACCCAACTCAACTACTTTTGCCTGAAGTTGTTTCGGAGCCGTAGAGCCACAATCTTTATTAATATTAAGTCCATCGGGCGACACACCAATCACATCAACTTTAGCGCCTAGCTCTCTAAAAACACTGGGAGCAACGTGGTAAGTGGCTCCGTTGGCACAATCAAGCACAATATGCAGCCCCGCCAAGGATAGGGTTTTGGGCACTGTGCCCTTGCAAAATTCTATATAACGGCCCGATGCATCCTCAATACGCTTCGCCCGGCCCAAACGCTCAGCACTGGTCATCATTTTATCCAGCTCCAGCTCGATGGCCGACTCGATATCATCACCCAGCTTGGTTCCATCTCCACTAAAAAACTTGATGCCATTGTCGTAATAAGGATTGTGGGAGGCACTGATCACAATACCAGCCTGAGCACGAAACGCTCGCGTGAGATAAGCAATGGCCGGGGTGGGCATCGGCCCTAAGAGCCCCACATCAATCCCTGCATTAATTAGCCCAGACTCTAAGGCAGATTCAAACATGTAACCCGATATTCGGGTATCTTTGCCTATCAATATGAGCTTGGAGCCACTCGCCTTAGAGGAAAGAACCCGCCCTGCAGCCCAACCCAGTTTCAACATAAAGTCGGGGGTGATAGGAGCTTGACCAACCTTTCCTCGAATACCATCAGTTCCAAAATATCGTTTTGCCATAGTAACTCTCAACTTACCAAATGCTGTAGTGCACAAAATACATCTATCATATCACGTGTTGCCCGAACATCGTGAACTCTTAATATTCGCGCCCCCTTATAGAGAGCAGCCATCGCAAATGCCAAACTACCAGGCAGGCGATCGTCAACATCTCGACCCAAAAGGTGACCAATCATCGATTTGCGGGAAACACCAATGAGAAGCGGGCAACCCAGCTCCGTAAACTGATGCAATTGACGCATTAGCTCCAAATTGTGCTCCAACGTTTTTCCAAAGCCAAAGCCTGGATCTAGGCAAATGTTTTGCTGAGCCATGCCCGCAGAAAGACATGCCCGCATGCGGTCAACCAAAAAGTCTCTCACTTGCGAGACGATATCATGGTAAGTCGGAGAGTTTTGCATGGTTTTAGGAGCCCCTTGCATATGCATCAAGCAGACCGGCAAACCCAAGGCAGCGGCGGCTTCCAGGGCACCCGGCACGGCCAGAGCGCGAACATCATTGATCATGCTGGCGCCCATTTTGGCCGCCTCCACCATCACTTCGGGCCTACTGGTATCGACCGATACGGGAATACCCGCAGCTACCGCAAACTCTATAGCGGGAAGCACTCGTTCTAATTCACATTCCAGGGAGACCGGACTGGCGCCTGGGCGGGTGGACTCACCACCAATATCGATCATATCGGCTCGCGCTTCAATAATTGCTTCAATCCGTCGATAAGTGACACCCTTTTGATCTCCTTTATAAAATTGGCCACCATCGGAGAAGGAATCTGGGGTGACGTTTAATATCGCCATAAGCACAGGCTTTTGCTGTAAAAACGGTGTCATGAATGCCTTGATTGGTTAATGGTTCAATGGAATCGATAGGTGAAAACAGAATCACCATTGCGAGTTTGAAAGGTGAGATCACCATGCATCAACTCAGCGCATTTTTTTGATAAATACAAACCCAACCCGGAGCCAGCGGCAATTTTAGCATGAAATCGAACAAACATTGCAAATAGGCGATGCTGCTGATCTTCAGGAATACCCAAACCGTTATCGATCACTTCCATATGAAACATTTTACCATCACCAAAAGTACGAACGATAATATAGGATTCCTCTTTGTGAGTATCTTGATATTTAATCGCATTGGACATTAAGTGATGCAAAACTAAATACATTCGAGAGCGCCAAGTTACCAACTCGCCTCCAAACTGCAGATCTCGTTTGATCTCCACATTATCGCTGTGAAGCATAGGTTGTAACTCTTTAGTCACCTCATCAAGAAGCTGCCCCATCAAAACCACACTGGCCTCTTCTTCATTATTTTTGGCCCTCATCAAACTGATTATACTATCGACCAATGTTTCCACTTTCTCCAATGAACTCTTGGCCAACAGCAAACTCTTTTGAGCCATTTTTATATCATCACCAGCATCCAAAGCAAGCGCTATCAAATGAATACTGGAGACAATCGGCGCCCTAATATCACTTGATGTCCGATAGGATAATTCCTCAATCTCAGAACTGGCATCCACCAAGGCCTCCTCGACTTTCTTGCGCTCTGTGATATCTCGAATGACCCCGGCATAAAGAATTTCATCCGACAAAGCTATTTTGCTGACCGACAAATCGATGGGAAATACTCGGCCGAGTTTATCAATAGCCTTAACCTCTCTGCCAATTCCTATAATTTTTGCCTGGTTAGTTTGGTGGTAATTTTTCAAATAACCGTCATGCTCAGTTCGATAGGGCTCTGGCATTAGCATATTTATTTTCTGACCAATCACCTCTTGCGCAGAATAACCAAACAAGGTTTCACAGGCTGGATTAAAAGAGCGAATGACCCCTCGCTTGTCAATCAAGATAACGCCATCAACAGCCTCTCGAATGAGGGTTTCATGCAGTTCTTTAGCATCGGCCAATGAGTGGGTTCGTTGGCGAAGCAACACCACCAAATAAGCACCGACTCCCATTAGCACTGACAAAACAAGACTCAAACCCATAAATATCAAGGGCAAAGCGTAGGAAAGATGTTCATTAAAATGCGACTCAGCAGCCGTCAAACTGAGATACCAAGGCTCACTCCCCAGATCAATCTCTTTGACCAACGATTGCTCCGCAGGAAAGGCATAGCTCAAATTTAAAACAAATTCTTCCAAATGCTCTTCAGACAATGCCGATTTAAGCAGGTCTTGGATATTCATTTGGGCAACTAGAAAACCGACAAAATCCTCATTAGAGTGCAAGGGCAAATAAATAGAAATGTAGTCACGCGCTTTACCAGCCATCAGGTAAACTGGTTCTCGAGCAACTACCGCCCGCTCAAGAAAACGAAGATCCTCAACAATTGGCTGAACTTCATTAAAACCCTTACCTTCCGACCAAATGAGCTGCCTACTAGAGTCAAGGCGGGCAATGGCTTTTAAAGCCAAAAAATCCTCAACATACTTCTGTGCATCCTTTCTCCACTCAACTTCATAATAATCAGGCTTGTCTTGCCAGCGCGCCACCATTCGACCAAGCGCCAAGGCTTGCTCTCTAATATGTAACTCTAAGGCCTCCTCTACAAAAGATAGCTCTTCAAGTAAATAATCCCTTACATACCGCTTTTCCCTCAGTAGCAACTGATACCCAATCGTGGCTGAAACCAGCAACTGCAAAACAATCACACACAATGCCACTAACAGTGGCTTTTTGCGACTCATCGTCATAGGAGGCACCATTTGAACATCACACGCTAAAATAGCATAGAGACCTTATTGAATGTGAGCATTTAGAGGACAAAAAATTTTGCAAGCCAAAAAAAATGCCAGCAAAGCTGGCATTTTAATCAGAGTTCGTTGGCCGGGCCACCGATGATGCCCGGCTTGGGATCATCGGGCTTTAAGGCACCCTTGCCACCTGCACCCTTGTCATTTTTATGCCAATCCTTAGGTGGGCGAACTTTTCTTCGAGCCATAAGATCCGCTACCTGATCAGAATCGATGGTCTCGTATTCCATCAAGGCTTCTTTCATGGCCTCTAAGATATCACTGTTTTCTTTGAGGATCGTTTCAGCAACTTGATAACGATCAGAAATAATGGCTTTGACTTCCTCGTCAATCAGCTTCTCAGTATAACTAGAAACCTTCTTCATGCTGTAGCCGCCATTTTCTTCCAGATCGTAATCCAGAGGTCCTAATGCATCAGAAAGACCATAATTAATCACCATTGCCCTGGCAATCTGAGTCGCTTGCTTAATATCTTGGTAGGCCCCGGTACTCACACCATCGGGGCCATAAATCATCTCTTCAGCAATACGACCACCATAAGCTGTGGCAATTTGACCCATCAATTTTCGACGACTAACACTGATCGCATCGGCCTCAGGTAAAAAGTGAGTCACCCCCAAGGCTCGGCCTCGTGGAATAATAGTCACCTTGTGAACAGGATCGTGTTCTTCAGATAGATAGCCAACAATCGCATGGCCTGCCTCATGGTAAGCCGTACTCTCTTTTTCTTTCTGAGTCATCACCATCGACTTACGCTCAGCACCCATTAAGATCTTATCTCGGGCCTTTTCAAAGTCATCAGCGTCGACTAAACGCTTGTTGGAGCGAGCCGCAAACAAGGCCGATTCATTAACCAAGTTAGCGAGGTCAGCGCCTGAAAATCCAGGGGTTCCACGCGCGATCACGAGGGGGTTCACACTGTCATCGAGGGGCACTTTGCGCATGTGCACTTTCAAAATTTGCTCGCGACCACGAATATCTGGCAAGCCTACAAAAACTTGGCGATCAAAACGACCCGGACGCAGCAACGCCTTATCGAGCACATCAGGACGGTTAGTCGCCGCAATAACAATCACGCCTTCACTGCCTTCAAAACCATCCATCTCAACCAGCAATTGGTTCAAGGTTTGTTCTCTTTCATCGTGACCACCGCCTGGACCACCGCCCCCACGATGACGGCCTACCGCATCGATCTCATCGATAAAAATAATGCAGGGCGAGTGCTTCTTGGCCTGCTCGAACATATCTCTAACGCGAGAGGCACCAACACCCACAAACATTTCAACGAAATCAGAACCGGAGATTGAGAAGAATGGCACTTTAGCTTCACCCGCAATCGCCTTGGCCAACAGGGTTTTACCCGTACCAGGAGGCCCCGCCATCAAAACGCCACGGGGAATGCGGCCACCCAATCTTTGGAACTTGGTCGGGTCACGTAGATATTCGACTAGTTCACTAACATCTTCTTTGGCCTCATCAACGCCAGCCACATCCGCAAAGGTGGTTTTAATTTGATCTTCGCCGAGCAAACGCGCCTTGCTTTTGCCAAAGCTCATTGGGCCGCCCCGGCCTCCTGAACCACCCTGCATTTGACGCATAAAGAAGAAGAAAATAAGCAATATCAATAAGATAGGAAAGCTAGCTACCAATAACTGCTGCCAAATACTTGGCCGCTCAGGTTCTCTACTTTGAATACCGACCTTTGCCTTGACCAAATCATCAATGAGGCCTCTGTCGCCACCAAGGGGGCGGATCGTTTTAAACGTCTGACCATTGTTCATCACGCCTTGAATTGACGTGTCTAAAATCAAGACTTCTTTGACTTCACCATTATAAACAGACTGTAAAAATTCAGAATAACGGATTTGATTACCGGCATTTTTGTTTTCAAAGCCGCTGAAAATCATCATGAGTACTGCAGCAATGACCATCCACAGCATTAAGTTCTTTGTCATATCATTCAAGAGAGTGTCCTCGATTCACCGCCGGTTACCGGCTTCCTAAACTCATCACCAATAGTATAGATTACTAAGCCTTATAGCCCTTAGCAACCCAATAAATTTCTTTCGATCGTGCACGAGAGGCATTGGGTTTACGTGAAACCACCGATTTGAAGTAAGTACGCAATTGCTTCAAGGTTGTATCAAAGCCTTCCCCCTGAAAGACTTTAGCCACAAAACTACCCCCCGGCGCCAGTGTCAACTGGGCCATTTCAATGGCCAGCTCCACCAAGTGCATGGATTTTGGCTGATCGATATCGGCCATACCACTTAAGTTTGGGGCCATATCGGAAATAACAAGGTTGGCTTTAGTTGACCCCAAGCTAGCCAGGAGTTGCTCGAGCACAGATTCTTCAGTGAAATCACCCTGAATAAAATCCACCCCAGCGATGGAGTCCATGGGCAGAATGTCCGATGCCAGCACCCGACCCTTATCTCCTACCAACTCGCTGGCTACCTGCGACCACCCACCTGGAGCAGCCCCAAGATCGACCACCACATCACCTGGGCGAAACAATCGGTCTTTTTTGTTAAGCTCTATCAGCTTATAGCTAGCCCGGCTGCGATAGCCATCCTGTTGAGATTGCTTAACATAAACATCTTTAAAGTGCTCGTTAAGCCATTGTTTACTACTTTTTGATCGGGACATAAAAACGCTAAACCACAATAATCATTGGTACTAATGCACCAGCCGAGGTAAACTTAGGCCCCAACTGAACAAACGTCAACCATTATGTCATTAAGCAATTCTCAAAAAAAGCAATTTAGAACCATCGGCCACGGATTAACCCCAGTCGTCACTATTGCCAGCAAAGGGCTAACGCCGGCGGTGATTGATGAAATCAATCGCGCTTTAAACGATCATGAGCTCATTAAAATTAAAGTAGTCGCCGAGAAAGATTCACGAAAAGCCTTGATACAAGATCTATGTGAGCAATGCGCGGCTGAATTAATTCAAGAAATTGGCAAAGTCGCGCTGATTTTGCGGTTCGCCAAAAGGCGTAACGACAAGCTCTCTAACTTAACGAGAGCCTAATCGACCGCATCCTGAGCTAGGCGAATGCCACCCATCTGCCAGCGCTGATGGGGATAGCGAGCAGAGCGAGAGGTAGGACGCACAAAGCCGGGAGGCGTTAAACAGCTACCTCCTCGCATTACCTGCTTACCCGACATAAACTTCGCACTGTACTCGGACATATCACCGCCAAAGGGTTTAAACCCAGGGTAAGCCGCATAGGCACTTGTAGTCCATTCCCACACATCACCGAGCACCTGAGCAAACTCAGTACTCGTGCAGGTTCTTGGTTGCAGACTGGATGGATTAAAATAATTAGCGGGGCCTTTTCGATATTTAACGGCAGCTTCCCACTCTTGCTCAGACGGAAGACGCTTACCCTGCCACGCCGCAAAGGCCGCTGCTTCGTAGTAACTGACGTGACACACAGGCTGGCTGAGCTTTAGTGGCTGCAAACCACCCAGGGTAAATTCAAACCATTGATCCCCCTCTTTCACCCAATACAAAGGAGCAAAAGTCCCTGACTCTTGTAACCATTGCCAACCATCGGACAACCAATACTCACTCAACTGATAGCCACCCTCTTGAATGAAACGTAAATATTCACCATTGGTTGACAAACGCGATGCCAAGCGATACGGGCGTAAATAATAGGGATGCCTGGGTTTTTCATCATCCAATGCATTCGCCTCTATAGACCCTATATCCAACAAACCACCTTCAAAGGTCGTCCAGCTCATGTCCACTTGGCGCGCATCTGAGGCCGACGAAGACATCGCATACACGGGGTAAAGTGGATTTTGAAAAAATGCATGTTTGATGTCCATCAACATCGCTTCTTGATGACGCTGCTCATGCGACAAACCCAATAGCACCAATTGCTCAATCACCTCATAAGGTGAAGCATTTAATAATGCCACCATCTGTTCATCGACGTATTCGCGATAACGCAAAATCTCATTGACGGTAGGGCGCGACAAAACCCCTCTTAAATTTCGATCATACTGAGGCCCTACACCATGATAATGTGAGTTAAACAACAAATCGTATCTAGGGGCATAACTGAGATAATCTTTACAATATTTTTTTAGGATAAAGACTTCAAAAAACCAGGTCGTATGTGCTAGGTGCCACTTAATTGGGCTGGCATCGGGCATAGACTGAATTTGGCAATCTTCGTAAGATAGTGGCTCCACCAAGGACAAACTCAAACTTCTTATGCGCTCATATCGATCGGCCAAGCTAACAGAATCATGATGATTCACAATATCGGTCAACAAAATGGGGGCTTCAGCATTCATAATAATAATTCTTATTAGTCTGACAATGTGGATGTATGGGCAAAAGGTAACAATATTTGCCCGATTGTGAAATAGCTATTTGCGAATTGTCATCAAAAAAATCGAAATTCGGACAAACGGGATAATTTACCTTCTGAACTTAACCGAAAATGATCCAGATCATTTGCCAAAAATAATTCACCGCCGTAACACGCTTTGGCCTCTTGAGCAACTTGCTGCATCGAAAAAGGCGCCGATTCATCGTACTGAAAACGCGCGCTAAAATGCGTGAGGATCAAATTGGGCAAGCCGGATTGTTCGGCCATATCAGCCACCATCTTAGCTGATGAATGCTGAGGCGCCGGACCTACGGCATCTAAAACTGCTTGCGTGTAAGTCGCCTCGTGTATCAATAACTGACTCTTCGCACAAGCTTCAGCCAATAATTGAGGTTGATCATTATCGCCAGCGACAATCACCTTTCTCGGAGCACGCGATGGGGCGATAAAGCGCTCGCCGGAAATCTCTCGACCATCTTCCAAAGTAATACAGCCTTCTTTACGCAAACGCCCCCAAAGCGGCCCCTTTGGCACCCCCGCTGCCTCAAGCGCCTGGGCATTCAGTCTCAGCTCAACCTGATTCTCTTCAAGTTGATAAGCAAAACTGGGAACTCGGTGAGACAATTCGATCGCACTCAGTGAAAAATCACCGACATCAACACTACCCTCAAGCGTCGCCACATCGATATATTCGATGGGGTAGCGCAAAAACATATCCGTGCAATCAATGACCGTTCGCAACATGGTCTCAACCGGCTTGGGACAAATAATTTTCAATGGCTGCTCGCGCCCTGCCATTTGTGCACTGGCAACCAAACCCGGTAGGCCATAACAATGATCACCATGAACATGGGTAATCGCTATTGCCGATAATTGTTGCAAAGAGAGAGAGACATGCTGTAATTGATGCTGAGTCGCCTCTCCACAATCGACCAAAACCCAGGGTTTGCGGCCTTCGCGCCAAACAGCAACAGCACTCAAATTGCGCTGCTTAGTAGGCACCCCTGACGAGGTTCCGAGCGTGATAATATTCATGATCCACCTAACAAACTGGCAACAAGCAAGATCCATTCACTCGTTGCCACCCTTTTAAAACCCTCAAGCTTCCTGCATGACTATTGCTGGCATCATAACACAGATCACTAGTAATACTTCAGATCGGTCGCCTTGCCTCGAAACACACGATAAGCAAAAATGGTGTACAACAAAATCACCGGAACCACAATGGCCGCACCCACAAAAATAAAGGCTAATGACTCAGGGGCACTAGCGGCCTCGGCAATGGTTAACCGACCTGGAACAATAAAAGGGTAAAAGCTAAAACCCAGACCGATAAAACACAACACAAAAATCAGCGCCGCCAAGATCAAGGGAGCCCAACTGTAACGATCACCTGAGAGGGGTAAGCGCTTGAGCAAAAGATCATTGACGATAAAAGCCAATACGGTCAGCACCGGGATTAACAACACAAACATTACCAAAGGATAATCAAACCATTTATCAAACACACCAGGGTTCACCAATGGATTCACCACGCACACCGCGATCACTCCCAGCAAAGAAATTCGCCCTGCTGATCTCGCCCACTTAACCGCAGAGACTTGCAATTGGCCTTCGGTCTTTAAAACCAACCAGGCCCCTCCGATGTAACTATACGCCGCCGCCACACAGAGACCACTCAAGATTGAAAAACTAATCGACGGCCATGTGAGCTCAAATCCCATGATATATTGCCCAAGCATATACCCCTGCATCACCGCCGTTACTATCGACCCTATCTTAAAAATGCGATCCCACATTAATTTATGATCTATGGCTGCTTTTGCTCTAAAGTCAAAAGCCACACCCCTCAAGATCAAACCAATTAACATAAAGGCCGCGGGTAAATACAAATGAAAAAGTACGATACTGTGCGCTTTTGGAAAGGCAATCAACAGCAAACCAACCGCCAAAACCAACCAGGTTTCATTAGCATCCCAGAACGGACCGATCGAAGCAATCATGGCATCTCGCCTCGATTCTTCAGCCTGGCCCATTGGCAATAAAATACCAACACCCAAATCATAACCATCTAATATCGCGTACACCAAGACAGCCAAACCCATCAAGGCAAAAAATATTTCCGGCAACCAGAGTTCATTAATCATGATGATGCTCCTACAGGCTGGGCTGAAGACGGCAAGCCCGCCACAGACAAGGGTTTTGTTTCAAATTCTTCAACGGTTACTGAGCGCTTAGCCATTAAAAACACTGTGCGAATATAAGCAACCAGAAGCCCGGCATAGACGGTTAAATATAAAATCAAGGTGGTTAAGACATTACCCGGTGCAGTAGTTGTTACCGCCTCTTGAACTGTTAGCAAACCACTGACCAAATAAGGTTGACGACCAATCTCAGTGACATACCAACCTGCTAATGTTGCCAACCAACCAGAAAAACTCATGGCAACCAGAACCATCAACAACCACCTGGGTAACTCTTTTTTCTTCAATAACATTACACAAGAAAACCAAGATACCGCGATCATCAGAAGCCCCGTCACCACCATCACTCTAAACGAAAAGAATACAGGCGCTACAGGCGGATGATGTTCAAAATCATTTAAGCCTTTCACCTCACCATTAAAATCGTGGGTTAAAATAAAACTAGCCAATTTGGGTATGCCAATTTCAAAATGATTCTCACGAGCCTCTTCGTCAGGAATAGCAAATAACAGTAGCGGCACACCCCTTTGAGTTTCCCACAAACCCTCCATCGCCGCGACTTTTTGAGGCTGATGCTCCAAGGTATTTAAACCATGCAAATCGCCAACAAAGGCTTGTAAGGGTGCCAGCACGGCCGCCATCAACAAACCGGTTTTCAATGCCAGCCTAGGCGCTTTTTTGGTGTCACCTTTCAGCAAACGGTAAGCGGAGATACCGGCCACCAAAAATGATGCCGTCAAGCCTGAGGCAATCAACACATGAGCTAAGCGATAAGGAAAAGACGGGTTAAAAATTACCTCCCACCAACTCGTAACATGGGCGACACCATCGACCATATGAAAACCGGCTGGCGTATGCATCCAGGAGTTGAGCGCAAGAATCCAAAAGGCTGACAACGTCGTCCCAATGGCCACTAACAAAGTCGCTAACGTATGAAATTTATTAGAAACCCGATGCATACCAAAGAGCATAATTCCCAAGAAAGTCGCCTCCAAGAAAAATGCCGTCAGCACCTCGTAACCCAATAATGGCCCCGCAATATTGCCCACGGTCTCCATAAAGCCCGGCCAATTAGTACCAAACTGAAATGACATAGTGATACCACTAACCACACCCAAAGCAAAGGTTAAAGCAAAAACCTTTACCCAGAAACGATAGGCACGCATCCAAACGGGGTTATTAGACAAGTTGTAGCGTAACTTAAAGTAGAAAAGAATCCACACTAAGGCGATGGAAATCGCCGGGAATAAAATATGAAAACTGATATTCGCCGCAAATTGTATGCGCGATAAAAGCAATACATCCAACACAACAACACTCC
>CAXQRU010000074.1:0-12680 GCA_964226685.1 Polaribacter sp.
CGCTCTTCCGATCTCTTTAATCCTACGCTTCCTAACAACACGATTGCTTTAATTAATAATCTATCTGACAAAATAAGTACCCACTTTTATCCCCTCTGGGCACAGATGGCTTTAGATTGCCTGAAACAGGGTTATCCCGCTCAAACTATTGATGAGTATATACAACTCGCTTTAGAAGCTAACGGCGAAGAAAATGTCATAAAATATGGTTTTTTTTACCAATTACCCTCAACTTTTTACGAATGCAGCGCCTCCGTCATTTCTTCAGCTCTTAAATTACAAGAAGACCATGACACCCCTGGTTTTACATGCTTAAATTTGTGGCATAACTGCAATCTCCTTGAAGGCCTACATCAGGTTCTGCATCAAGCTCAGCAACTTAATTTTACTAAAAAACAATTTACCATTTATATTAAGCTCTTTGCTCAAACCTACTACTGGCATGACGATGAAAATGGTTTACCAGAAAAATGGCTAATGCTTAAAAAATTCTTACCAAAAATCCAGGAGCATATACAAAAAATCCAATGTAACTACACTAAAAAGTGGTTTGATATTTTTACAGACTGTATAAGCCGCCATAAGACTGCTGATGACAACAAATTTTTACTAGCTCTAGCGTTAGCCACTAAACTCTCTCAAACACCGTATTTAACTCATTCTGATTGCAAAAATACATTATCCGCCCTGACAAATATGATACCCATCATAGATTCTGATCGCATATTGACATTGCCCCATGAGTTTTTCACATTGATTGATAAAGTTGGCAAAAAACGAAATGAAAGCAAGCTGATAGCCTGGGGACTATCGGCCATATCAGAATTAGAACCAGAATTCTGCTTTGAAGCACTAACTCACTCTCCCAAAAAATTCATTAGCGTTTTAAAAATCATTGGCCCAATCAGCTGGAATAACAAAAGCCTAGTGATAAAGAATTTTAAACAGCACCCAGTTTTTATTGCTGATTACAAAACTCTGCTCCAGCAACTTGATAAAATGATCGAATTTGTTGATCAACAAACAATAAGCCGACAATATAATCCAATTGCTAAAGCATTACGTACCCATATTACTGGCATAAAAGTATTATCTAATCACCAATTAGAGCGGCACCTCAACAAATTACAAGTAAATTTGACTGCCTTCAAACTCCAAGCTCTAGAAGAATGTAGCACATTATTTTTACAAGGGAATTTTGAAGCAGAAAACTTACATTCAAAAAATATCAATCATGCATTGAAGTTATATCATTCATTAGAGAGACATGAATCAAAAAAAGCCTTTAAACGATTTCTCGAACACTACTTAAAAGATGGCTCTACCACATACAGAGACCAACACCCTCTCAACCAACAGTGGTTAAAACAGCATCCTTCGCTCAATCTTCAAGGATGGCATGATGGCCTTAAGGATTTTGAAAGGGATCATTTAACACTCACCATTGAACACGATCCACTTGAAGTATTAAAACTAGGAACCTACGTAGGCAGCTGCTTTGGCCTAGGGGGCATATGGAGCGAATCCGCCGTTGCCATACTGCTGGATATCAACAAGCACGTTCTCTACGCCCGTAACAGCTCTGGCATAGTGGTAGCCAGACAGGTCATTGCGATATCCGATAACAATGAACTCGTACCCTTCGAGGTTTATCCTGTTAGCACATCCAAAAAAGTGAAGGAGATTTTTTATGAATACAATCGGCATTTTGCGGCTGAACTACAACTGCCTATTTTCAAGAATAATGAATCTAATGACTATCACATATCATTAATTTTAGGAAAAAATTGGTGGGACGATGGAGCGTACTGGAAAAAAGAAAAGCCAAACAAAAAACATCCCTGTTAATCACACTTAACCAACAATCTTGGAGATAACCAAGACTGGTTCAGTATAAGACAAGTAGCCGATAGGTTTATGAAGTTACGATGAAGTCTTTGTGAAGATTCGATATTTTTGCTTGTAATTTAAACAGCTTATTGAAAATTGGTGGGCCTTCCCAGACTTGAACTGGGGACCTGCCGATTATGAGTCGGATGCTCTAACCAACTGAGCTAAAGGCCCTTGTGAATTTATTGGTCGAGGCCAATAAAAGGATGAGCATTATATGCTGCTCATCCTTTTAACGCTAGCCCCTAATGGGATCAGTCTTCGATAAAACTTCTCAAATGATCTGATCGAGTTGGATGGCGCAGTTTACGTAGGGCTTTGGCTTCGATCTGACGAATTCGCTCACGGGTGACGTCAAATTGTTTGCCCACCTCTTCCAAGGTGTGATCCGTATTCATATCGATACCAAAGCGCATTCGCAGCACTTTCGCCTCTCTGGCCGTAAGACCCGCCAAGACATTTCGAGTCGCTTCTGTCAGACCATCAACGGTAGCGGCATCCACGGGCGATGTGATAGTCACATCTTCGATAAAATCACCTAGATGCGAATCTTCGTCGTCACCGATTGGCGTCTCCATAGAGATAGGCTCTTTGGCAATTTTCAATACTTTACGCACTTTGTCTTCTGGCATTTCCATACGCTCGCCCAGTTCCTCGGGCGTTGGCTCACGACCCATTTCTTGAAGCATCTGGCGAGAGATACGGTTGAGTTTATTAATCGTCTCTATCATATGCACAGGAATACGGATGGTTCTAGCCTGATCCGCAATGGAGCGAGTGATGGCTTGTCTGATCCACCAAGTGGCGTAAGTTGAGAACTTGTAACCACGTCGATATTCAAATTTATCTACCGCTTTCATCAAACCGATATTGCCTTCCTGAATCAGATCAAGGAATTGTAAACCACGGTTGGTGTACTTTTTGGCAATAGAGATTACCAAACGCAAGTTGGCCTCAACCATTTCCTTCTTCGCACGGCTGGCACGAGCTTCACCAATCGACATACGACGATTGATTTCTTTAATGGTCGGCAAATCAAGCTGGGTTTCTTCTTGAATTTGCAATAACTTACGTTGTGAGCGAAGGATTTCATCGTGTACCGACTTCAGGCTCTCTGAATAGTCGCGATTTTTTTCGATCACATTGCCAATCCACTGCTCGTTGACTTCGTTACCTGGAAATTCCTTGATAAAGGTCTTTCTTGGCATTTTCGCATAGCGCACACACTGCATCATAATGAAGCGCTCTTCTTTACGAACGCGATCTAGCACATCACGAGCACGAGCATACATAGGCTCAAACTGGCGCGGGGGCAACTTGAAAAACTTAACAATATCACCTAGTAGGGATAGCTCTTTTTCAGCGGCTTTACTATCTCGGCCACTCTTTTCAATCGCTTTTTCGACCTTCTCAAGCTGCTTTTTCAACTCACCAAAACGCTGCTTAGCCTCTTCTGGATCAACACCAGTCTCAACGGCATCATCGGCGCTATCGGTAGTTTCATCGTCATCATCAGCGCTTGTATCTGGTTCTTCCTCAGTCTCTTCTACCCCTTTTTGAGGGCCGGCGATGGGGATATCATCGGCAGGGTCTAACCAGCCGGCAATCACATCGGGAAGACGTCGCTCTTCTTTTTCGACCAACTCGTATTCGTCGATTAGCATTCTAACCGCGCCTGGCCAATAGGCTAAAGCGTGCATTAAGCCGCGCGTACCTTCTTCAATACGCTTGGCAATGGCAATTTCACCCTCACGAGTCAGTAGCTCAACGGTACCCATTTCTCGCATATACATGCGCACAGGGTCAGTGGTTCTGCCCGCTTCAGTTTCAACGGCTTGTAAAGCGGCCGCCGCTTCAGCGGCGGCAATATCGTCTGGCGAGGCATCGCCATCGGTCATTAGCAAAGTTTCGGCGTCTGGGGCCGTTTCGTACACCCGAATACCGGTGTCATTAATCATTTGGATGAAGTCTTCAACCTCATCGGGATCTGATATGTTATCTGGTAGGTAGTCGTTCACTTCCGAATTCGTAAGGTAACCTTGCTCGCGCCCTTTGGTGAGCAGTTCCTTGATGCGAGATCGCTGATTGTCTGACATTAAAACTCCGAATTAAGAGACCATAAAATAGGCATTGGTAACCGGCCATTATAGTCAACATTTCGACCAAATGAAACCTAATTTGCTAGATGGGGGCGTTTATTCGAATGTAAAGTCATCTTTATTAAATAATGCAAATCGATTCAGAGGGCAAACCTCGACTGGATAACAGACATTTCCGCAACCATTCAAGATTCATCTAGAAAAAGTACAAGCGCTGCCATAGCAGCACTTGTATATGGTCAATACATAGATAGAATCGTAGTACGCCTAGTTAGTACCAATTCCACACTAATCTGTACTTCCCTTTTTCTACCTCTTTGGCATAAAAAAGAGGGTATCGATTTGAACGACTCTGTCTGACACAGCGAAAGATAAGATCTAAAAACCTCTCACTTTCAACCAAAACCCCTTGGTCAACGGTATCCCGAGTCTCGGAGACCATCTGCCGTAGCAGAAGTAGTGGGTCGGCCTCGAGATCGGCCGATGTCAGAGCATCAAAAGAAGATGCAGGGTAAGACCGCATGAAGTTTATTGCCTCACATTCGGGAACCAAGTCCAAACCCAGAACCCAATTGGTCGTAAGACTGCTTGCTGCAGTAAACAGCTTTTTGCTGCTGCTGAGTACGACTTTCTGCACCTCTGTGGGCGCCATCGTCAGATAGACTATATCTATCTGAGCCAGCTTCTTCATAAAGTTCACATCTCTTAATTGAGATGGCTTTAAGTTTATAGCTGACTCTATTGGGGCAGCTGTAAAAACTTTCTTTAAATTTCTTTTAGATATCATGCTACGCTCCTTGTAACAAAAGTATTGGAAGAGACCTTACCCCAAAGGGTAGTTGTACCAAAGGCACAAAGTACAACCCGCTAATAATCGCACACTAAGCACTCCCCGGTCAACCAGCCCCCCCCCGATAACAAATGCTGGAAGGGCTTTAGCGCACCGCATCACTCTGGGCCAAAACAGCCTGGGAGTAAGCTGAACGCTCCTCCGCCGTCCAAGACTCCATGGGTTTGGCAACAAGGCGCGCAATCACATCCGACGCTCGCTCTTGATGCAAACGTCTGCGCAATAACATCAACGCATCATCCAATTCTTGCTTAGGGTTAAAGGCTCGGTCTGGATCGTGCGCACAGAGCGTTTGTGCCTTGTAGCGCTCATTAGCTCGCTCCATAAAAGTCGTCAATTGCTTGGCTTGAACTTCTCCATGCATACCCTGCCAGTGCCCCAATATTTGACTACTGGTAAATTGCGGGCGCTCATTAATCAACGCAACCAATTGACGCAACAGCGGTACGCAACCTTGCTGACAGTCAGACAAATCATTCAAATCCAGATCAATACCCAACTGCGGTTGGTACAATAGCAATGTAATCACCAAGCCCTCAGGGCCAACAGATTTTGAAACGACTCTCGAAGTAGCATTGGGCCGATACTCTGTAACCGGCTCTGCAGTACGATGGTCAGGCTCTTGAATCTCAGGCAAATCTTCCAGTAGGCGCGTGAGCGAGGCCATGGTGAGCTGGGTGCGCTTGGCCAGCTGCCCCATCATGAGTTCTCGATACACCCCCTTGGGCAACCGATCTAAGTGCGGCATGGCCAGCTTGGCAAGCCGAGCGCGCCCCTCCATGGTTTGCACATCCAAACCACTGGCTAGCTCATCAAACAAAAAACGCTCTAGCGGCGGTGCTGACTCTATTAAACGAGTAAATTTTTCGGCGCCCACTTGGCGAACCAGAGAGTCTGGATCTTCACCTTCTGGGAGGTATAAAAAGCGAATTTGCCGGCCATCTTCCATGGTGGATAGCGAATGCTCCATAGCTCTCAGCGCGGCTTTACGCCCGGCCGAATCACCATCAAAACAAAAAACAATTTCATTGGTATAGCGAAAGGCTCGCGCCAAGTGCTCTTCACCGCAGGCAGTACCCAGTGTAGCGACGCCATAGCGAATACCATATTGCGCCAACGCCACCACATCCATATAGCCTTCCACTACTAGCAAGCGGGGCAGCTCTTTGTAGGCTTGGCGAGCCTCATAAAGACCGTATAACTCTTTACCTTTGTTAAAGAGAGCAGTCTCGGGTGAGTTGATGTATTTGGGCTTATCATTGTTGAGCACCCGGCCACCAAAGGCGATCACCTGGCCCTTGGTGTTGCGTATTGGGAACATGATTCGATGGCGAAAGCGATCGTAGTGGCTGCGCTTGTCTTCATTATAAATCACTAGGCCCGTGTCCACGGCCATCGATTCAGAGATACCAGAGGCTTTAAGGTAATCTAAAACATGAGTCCAACCGGGGGGAACATAACCTATACCAAAGGCATCAATAACTTCCCCTGACAAGCCACGACGCTTAAGATATTCCTTAGCGGGAGCATGATGCTCAAGCTGCTGCCGATAGTATTGCCCCACGCTCGCCATGACATCAAACAGTGATTTTCGGGCTTCCTGGCGAGCTTGCTCACGAGGGTTCAGGCGCTCTCGGACCACCTCAACACCCACTATTTTTGCCAAGGTCTCAACGGCGCCCACAAAGTCTTGACGGTCATACTCCATGACAAAACCCAAGCTGTTACCACTGGCACCACAGCCAAAGCAATGGTAGAGCTGTTTATCTGGGCTTACAGAAAAAGAGGGAGTTTTTTCATCATGAAAGGGGCAGCGGGCCATGTAGTTTTTGCCGGTTTTCTTGAGCTTGACCCGCGAGTCGACCAGCTCAACGATATCCACTCGTTCGAGCAAATCATCGATAAAGGATTGAGGGATCTTACCAGCCATAAACAGATAACCTAGTCACTTGGTAGACAAGCAGAAGAGGTATTATGCCAGAGTTAGGACAGCTTGGCTTTTACCTTAGCACTAACCACACCCATATCGGCGCGACCTTGTATCTTGGGCTTTAAGAAACCCATGACCTTGCCCATATCTTGGGGGCCAGATGCGCCCGCTTCGGCCAGCACTTCATCAATAATGACAAGCAACTCTTCATCACTGAGGGCTTTGGGCATAAACTCGGCGATGACATCGATTTCAAACTGCTCCTGGGTAGCCAAATCGTCACGGCCAGCATCGGCATACTGTTTGGCCGAATCGCGGCGCTGCTTGACCATTTTATCAAGCAAAAGCAAGCACCTAGCATCATCTAACTCGATGCGCTCATCGACTTCGATACGTTTGAATTCAGATTGGATAAGGCGAATGACGCCCAGGCGAGGCTTATCTTTAGCGCGCATAGCCGCCTTCATTTCAGCATTGACCTGGGATTTAATGTCAGACATAGAGATTAGTAAAGGCGTTGGAACTTGCGAGATTCGCGTTGTACCTTTTTAGCGTGACGCTTAACAGCAGCCGCTGCTTGACGCTTGCGTAATGTAGTTGGCTTTTCATAATGCTCACGACGACGCACTTCAGCAAGTACACCCGCTTTTTCACACGAACGCTTAAAGCGACGTAGAGCGATATCAAAGGGTTCGTTCTCTTTTACTTTAACAAATGGCATTGGGTCTCCTGTCAATCAATTTTTTTGGGCTATGCACAGAGGGCGCGATTTTAGCGATCTATCGAGTCAACTGCAAGCATATTAAGCGATATTATAGTCTTGAGAGAGATTTTTTGTAGATTTTTGGCAATAAATGCGCATTTAGTGTGGCCGCAGGGCCTGACAATCGGTATCATTCCGCCATTTATTGGTGCATCTGACTATGCGAATACTTGGGGTTGAGACCTCTTGCGACGAAACCGCCGTGGCACTCTATAACAGCCAGTCCGGCTTAATTGGCCATGCCATCTATAGCCAAATAGACCTGCACGCCGAATATGGCGGAGTGGTGCCCGAGCTGGCCTCTCGAGATCACATCCGCAAACTCTTGCCGCTAATCAAGCAACTACTCGACAAGCATCAACTCGATAAAAAAGACATCGATGCCATTGCCTATACCGCAGGCCCCGGCTTAATTGGTGCTTTAATGGTGGGTAGCTGTTGCGCACGCAGCCTGGCTTATGGCCTTGGTATTCCTGCCATTGGTGTGCACCATATGGAAGGGCATTTATTGGCACCGATGCTCGAACAGTCGCCTCCAAGCTTTCCCTTTGTGGCTCTGCTGGTCTCCGGCGGACACACCCAGCTAGTAGAAGTCACCCATATTGGCCAATATCGTCTGCTAGGAGAATCGGTGGATGATGCCGCTGGAGAAGCCTTTGATAAGGCCGCCAAGATGATGGACTTACCCTATCCTGGCGGCCCAGCCATTGCCAAACTAGCACTGGGTGGCACCCCTGGCCGCTTTGAGTTCCCAAGACCCATGATCAACAAACCCGGCCTAAACTTTAGCTTTAGCGGCCTAAAAACCTTTACGCTCAATACCATTGCCAATCATGCACAAGCCGATGGCCTGCCAGATGATCAAACTATGGCCGATATTGCCTGGGCTTTTCAAGATGCAGTAGTCGATACATTAACCACAAAATGCATTCGCGCGCTCAAAGAGACCGGTCTAAAACAGTTGGTCATTGCTGGCGGCGTCTCAGCCAACCAGGCCCTAAGAACTCGCCTAGTTGAAGCCTTGGCAAAAATTAAGGCTCAAGTGTTTTATGCTCGCCCAGAATTCTGTACCGATAACGCGGCCATGATCGCCTATGCCGGCTGCCAGCGCTTATTAGCTGGCGAGAAGGAAGGGCTCGCCATTCAAAACCGGGCCCGCTGGCCACTCTCGTCACTAACACCAATTCATTCGGAGGGCCACCATGAATAGCATTATTATCGATGGCTTGATCATTGAAGCTTGCCTGGGCGTGCACGATTGGGAGCACCATATTGCACAAACCTTAGTGTGTGACATTGAACTGGGCGTTGATATCGAGCGGGCGGCGGCAAGTGACAAGCTACAAGATACCGTGGACTATGTGGCGATCTGCACAGCTATCGAAGAGGCCATCAAAGGCCGGCATTTCCAATTACTGGAAACTCTCGTTGAGCACTTAGCGGAGATGATTAGCCAGCAATTTTCAGTTCAGTGGCTGAGCTTGTACGTTCGCAAGCACGACGCCATGGCCAACACTCGCTCAGTTGGCGTCAAGGTGGAACGCGGGCGATGAGGCCATTTTTTGCAAGCCTTGGCAGCAATGTTGATGCAAATCATCATCTAGACCAAGCTTTGCAAGCACTCACCGAGCGCTTTGGGCCACTACAGACTTCATCCCGATACTGCTCGCCTCCCATAGACGGCAAAGGGGCTGACTATATCAATCAAGTCATCCGTTTTGAGACTGAGGACTCAATAGCCGATGTGGTCAACACTTTCAAAACCATAGAGAAAAACTTAGGGCGCCAACATGGGCAAAAACAAGTCAGTATAGATATCGACTTATTACTGGCGGGTGATGCCTGTGGCATATTCTCAATTTACCAAGAAAAAACCATTGAGCTACCTCACCCTGATATTACTCAATACGCTCATGTCTTGATTCCGCTCTTAGAGTTAGCCCCTAACCTTATACACCCATCTGGATTACCACTGAGCGAACTCAAGCATTCCCTATTAACAAACCAAGCCACTCTACAAAAAATACACTCTTAGAATTACGATTAGCTATTGATATAACCAAAAGTTTGGAGATAATAGCCTTTCGGTATTTCACCCCGAACGCAATTAACACTATCATTGCACCCCATTTAACCATTAAGGCGCTTTTGTGGACTGGCAAGGCATTTTTGCACTCTCGTTAACTCTTGCAGTTTTGGCTGCATTGGCTTTTACCAAAGTTCGCCCACATATTGCGATGATGAGCGCGCTCACGGCGTTAAGCCTCACCGGCATTTTAGATAGCACCCAAGCACTCGCGGGTTTTAGTAACCCAGGCCTGATTACCGTTGCGGCCATGTTTGTGGTCGCCGCTGGCATCCACGCCTCAGGCGGGGTCGATATCATTGTCGATAAACTGCTCGGCAACCCCAGCAATTTGCACTCAGCGACGCTTCGAGTGACCGCCCCTGTCGCCATCATGAGTGGTTTTTTAAATAACACTCCAGTCGTTGCCACCATGATCCCCGCTCTGCATTCGTGGGCCAAAAAAATTGGCGTTTGCAGCTCAAAACTGATGATTCCCTTGAGCTACGCTTCCATTATCGGTGGCACACTGACCCTAATTGGCACCAGCACCAATTTGGTGGTTAATGGCATGTATCAAGCCAGCACTGGCGAGGAGTTTTCTCTATTTTCGATCACCCTAATTGGCCTACCCGTAGCCATTAGCGGCTGTCTTTTGATGTACTTCTTCTTTCCTAAATGGTTACCCAATCGCGGCAATGAAGAAGCCTTTGATAATTTGCGAGAATTCACCTTAGAAGTGGCTATTGACCCCAACGGGCCACTGGTGGGCAAAACCATTTTGGAAGCCGGCCTTAGGAATCTTGGGCGCTTGTACCTGGTTGAAATTGAGCGTGAGCAAACCGTGCTTTCCGCCGTATCGTCTGAGGAGCGCTTGCAGGGCAATGATCGCTTAGTCTTTGCAGGCGATACCGAAGCCATCTCTGATCTTTTGCGCATCAACGGTATTATTCCCTCGAGCGAGCGCGATGACGTCAGCCCATTGGCCAACACCCGCCCTGAGCGCTGCTTGGTTGAAGCGGTGGTATCGCCTCACTGTTCAGCCATTGGCGAGGCTATTCGCGAGGCGCGCTTTCGAGACCGCTATGGCGCGGTGGTACTGGCAGTGGCTCGCAATGGTGAGCGTATCAAGGGCAACCTTGGCAGTATTACCTTAAAAGCGGGTGATACTTTGCTGCTTGAAGCTCGCCCAGCTTTTGTGAGTCGTCAACGCTTTAATAAGGATTTTCTACTGGTTAATGATCTAGAAAAAGAAACGCCTCGTCATAGCCGAGCGTATTTAGCCTGGGCGATTTTATTGACTATCGTACTCGCCTCCAGCTTTAACCTCATTAGCATACTCAACGCGGCTTTGTTAGGTGCGGCCTTGATGGTCTTCACTGGCTGCTGCACCGTCGCTCAAGCTGAACGTAGTTTGGATTACAGCGTGTTAATTACCATTGCCGCCTCCTTTTCTCTGGGCGCAGCCTTGGAAAGCACCGGCGTGTCCAAGTTTCTAGCCGAAGGCATTATTACACTTGGCTATGAAAAGCCGTGGCTAATTTTAATCTTAGTGTATATCACAGTGGCGCTGCTCACCGAGCTGGTCACCAATAACGCCGCCGCCATCATCATGTTACCGATTGCGTTAAACGTTACCAGCAATGCCGGGCTTAACCCCGAGCCCTTTGTATTTGCCA
Organism: Polaribacter sp.; assembly: GCA_964226685.1. GTDB lineage: Bacteria > Pseudomonadota > Gammaproteobacteria > Pseudomonadales > Cellvibrionaceae > CAXQRU01. The sequence goes on from CAXQRU010000074.1 coordinate 11,277, forward strand.
TTATGTTCGCGGCCTCGGCCAGTTTTATCACCCCCATTGGCTATCAAACCAACTTGATGGTCTATGGCCCTGGAAACTATCGCTTTAAGGACTTTATTAAAGTCGGGGTACCGATGTCTTTATTAATAGGCGCGGTGACATTATCAATGCTATTGTTGTTCTGGCCTCTGAGTTAATCACCCTCATTGGGTGATTAACAGGCTCATTCTTGATCCCCCTTCATCAACCACACGCTCAATCCCTTCGGCTATCCGGCCAAGGACCGCAGCGGCCGGTTGGATCTGATTGAAGAGCCGCACCTCGGCAAGCTGATGGCAAAGATCCGTGGGCCAGTGAAGCCCGCTGCTGATCGCCTGAGCTTTGGTGGCCCCGACCACACCACGGTGTTGCATGCCACCAATACCCTGAACAACGAATCCCCAGTTACTGAAAAAGGAGTCCAATAATGACGACTTGGAATGATTTCAACTCAGCCGACGATCAGAACAGCTTTGACCTGATCCCCAAAGGCACGTTAGTCAAAGTCCGCATGACCATTCGCCCTGGTGGCTATGACGATGCTTCGCAAGGTTGGACCGGTGGTTACGCCACCCAAAGCAACACCACCGGATCGATTTACCTCAATTGCGAATTTGTGGTGCTGGATGGCCCCTACGCGAAGCGCAAGATGTGGAGCCTGATTGGTCTGCACAGCCCGAAAGGTCCCGAGTGGGCGAACATGGGCCGGGCCTTTATCAAAGGCATTCTGAATTCGGCGCGAGGTCTTCACCCTCAGGACAACACACCACAGGCGCAACAAGCGCGTCGCATTCAGGGCTTTGCTGATCTGGATGGCATCGAGTTTGTTGCCAAAGTGGACATGGAGAAGGATCAAAACGGCGACGACAAAAACGTCGTGAAGACTGCCATTACCCCTGACAGCAAAGACTATGCGGCGGTGATGGGACGCATCAATACACAACCCACCGTACCATGCCTAATCCATAAATATCTGTTCCTTCAAAGCCTAAAATCCCGTAATCAGAAATCATTTTCTTATAAGACGCAGGAATATCATGACCTAATTTTTTTTCTAACTTGGAAATAATCAACTCGCTTTTTGGGAAACTATAATCTATATCAATGCTAAAAGATTTTATTTCTTGAATGGCCTTCTCATACATTTTAACTGTCATTTCGTACCTTTAAAAATCCCTTGCCCGTTCTTTCCAGTATTGTTTTTTCCAGGTATTAAAGGGTCCTCTATCCATTGATGGTGGGGCACTGCTATATGGGTGCCAGTTGCCTTCTGCGTCGCGCCATTTCTTATCATACTGGTTTGAATACAGCGGCTTTACGCCGCCATTAAATATTTTATTTGGGCTTATAGATATCAGCCGATGAGATCGGAAGAGCGTCGTGTAG
>CAXQRU010000075.1:0-17953 GCA_964226685.1 Polaribacter sp.
GCCTTTTTTGTTGCTGTATTATCTTACTTTTTAAGATCTTCAGCTTTCAACTCAACCAAGTTTTTGGCGTTTTCTTTGAACTTAGCACGTAGATCTTCTGGAAGAGGAATCATACCTTTGTTAGCTAGGTAACCTGAATCACCCCAAGCACTTTCTGAAGTAAACTCATTTAAGTACTCTTCAATACCAGGAACTACGCCAACATGTGATTTCTTAACATAGAAGAATAATGGACGTGAAATTGGGTAGCTCTTGTCAGCAATAGACTCAAACTCAGGAGCCACGTCTTCAATCAAGGCACCGTGAACTTTATCAGAGTTTTGATCTAGGAAGCTGAAACCAAATACACCGATAGCTTCAGGTTTGTTCTCAAGCTTTTTGATGATTAGGTTGTCGTTCTCACCCATTTCAACGTAGTGACCATCACCGCGTACTGTGTGACAAATTGCTTTGTACTTGTTCTTGTCTTGCGCTTTGATAGCAGCAATCCACTCATATTTCTTACAGCCACCTTCAAGTGCTAGCTCAGCGAAAGCATCGCGAGTTCCTGAGGTTGGAGGAGGACCCAATACTTCAATTTTCACATCGGGCAGCGTCGCGTTGACTTGCTTCCAAGTTGTGTATGGGTTTGGAACTAAAGACTCTGAACCATCTGGGTTTGGAACTTCTTTCGCAAGAGCCAAGAAGATGTCTTTACGGCTTAATTTGTAAGTAGGAGCCTTGATAGAGTTGGCCAACACGATACCGTCGAAGCCGATTTGTACTTCAACAACACCGTTTACGTTGTTGTCTTTACATAACTGAAGCTCAGACTCTTTAATACGACGTGAAGCGTTAGTAATGTCTGGCGTGTCAACACCGTTACCTGAACAGAATAGTTTCAAGCCACCGCCTGAACCCGTTGACTCAACGGTTGGGGCTTTAAGGTCAGAGTGCTTACGACCAAAACGCTCAGCAACCACGGTAGCAAATGGGTACACGGTTGATGAACCAACCACGCTAATGTTGTCACGAGCGTAGCTGACAGTGCTGAATGAAGTTGCAGCCAAAGCTGCAATGAGTAAACTAGTTGATTTTTTCACTTGGAATCCCCCTTAGGGCTTTTAGTACATTTCGAGGCGTATGATAGAGGGGCAATATGACAGTAATATGACAATGTTTTAAAAGCCGCCACCGGTGCGAAATTGCCCTGAGTCATTGCTGGAGCGAAAACGCTCATTACTGCGCCCCCTGGAATGAGTTCCACCTGAGCGAGGGAGCTTAAAATCGGGCCAATGCCAACCAGACTCTCGTCGTTTAGCGGTTTGCTTTCCAAGCCCGCCGCTTCCAAAATCCGGCCAAGCCCCTACGTCGCGATAACGCTGATAGCGCTCGACGGTCTTCCAAAGGGCTCCGGCACTTAACAAACCGCCTAAAAACTCGTTCAAAGCCGCATTAATTAAGTCTCCGCTGGCAAAGCTAGAGCGAAAATCATCATAACCTTGACGACAAAAGCGTTGGCGCAATTGCTCAAGCTCATGTTGGCGCTCGTGCCGATAGCGCTGCCGTTCCTGGCTTTGGGTAATATCGGCCTGTAGGTCTTGTTGCTCTTCTCGCAAATCAACTAAAGCAGCCACCAGCTCATCATCTTCTTTCGTGTAAGTTCTGTTGGCCAATTCATAGAGTTCTGCTACGCTTTGACCCTCCATTGATCGTGCAATTTCATCAATTGCTTGCCGATAGTAGTCGTCATCCCCGGCGTAGAAACGGGCGCACTCGTTGGTCATTTTGGCCAGCTCGTGCTCGGCTTGTTCAATCTGTTCATCTAATGCCGATAGTTTGGCTTGCTCCTCTAGCAATGCGGATTTCGCTTCCATAACACCGTGTTCTTGGGCCATCATCCTCTCAAGTACCTGCAGGGTCACCAATTCGGTATTGGCTTGCTCTCTGAGTATTTGCGCATGGGCGTGCAAGCGCTTAGGTAACTCTTGAAGCGTCCAATAGCTGACTCGCGCTTGGTCGTAATGGCAGAGTCTCGCCACCCATTGATCTAGTCGACGAGTCAAACCCCAGGCACTATAGTGCAACTGGCCATAGTGGCGCCGCCATAAATACATAAACAAGGGGTCCGCTTCAAAAGGCTTGCCCTTGATCTGTCGATCCTGCTCAGCCAACTCAGCCTTTTCCTCCGCGTGCTCAGCGGTGGCATCGGCAGTTTTAGTCACCGATAGCTGCTCTTGATAGTTGTGATTGTTTTCCAGTCGGCTTTGGGTTTTCGCTTCCTTATCGGCTAGCCGCTGATTGTGTTCATCCACTTGGGCAAGTTGCTCAGCCCTGGAAGCCTGCAACGCCTCAAGCGCTTGGCGTTTGTTGTGGATGGCAAACTCCAAGTCAGCCAGTGCATCTTTGCGAAAACGCATTAGCTTTCGTGCAGACTTATCGGCGGCATCCATTATGTCATTAATCGGTTCGCCTTCCTGGTCATCAAATCGTAAGGCCGCTAAACGCTTGAGGATACGCCCTTGCTCGCGCAGATTGTCTGCAACCTGATGGGTGAGCTGACTAAGGCTCTTATCGCAGGACTCAACATTGAGCTTCGCTGACGCCACCGCTTGATCGATGGATTGTAAGATTTGCTGCCCTGTCCACATATTAAAACCCTACCATCTTGTGATACTCCCACCCTCAAGCTTTATGGAATAGTTGGGAGCAATTTCACCGACTCGCTTTTCACCCACTAGGTTATTTTGAATGATGCCATCGGCTTTTTTATCCAACATGACTTTTTCAAACACGGATTCATCCACTCGTACACCCCACCGAGTCACTTGCTCTTGTCGGTTGTTTTCTTCATTAGTGATCATCACAGGGACTTGTTGGCCGGTCTCATCAACGGCTTCAACAATCAAATAATAATTTCGGGCATTGGGGTTGACCTCTGGGATACGCCAGACACCTGACAGTTCACCAGGCTCAGACACGATGCGTATTTGATAGGACTCTTTCAAGGTCGATTCCAAATGAGCCAGCAAGTCGCGATATTGTTTAGCCTGGTATGTATCACCCTGCTCTAGCGCGCCCAAACCAAAGCCTAAAAACTCTTGAGCCTTACGACCCACATCGTCGAGTTGAGAAAGTGCGCGCACATTATTGTGCAATTGCATCAGCTCATTGGGCAACTCGGCAAGCGCTTGCTTCTGCGGCTGATAAATCATGAAATAGTAGAGAATACTGATAATTGCGGCCAGCATGGCCACCACCCCCAATACCCGCAACCAACGGTCGCGAGTAATGTACACTTTAGCCAACCACAGAGAAAAACCAGGCTTGGGAGCTTGATGGCTAAAACGCTCATCTTCGAGTGCAGCCACACCTTCTCGTAGCATTTCATCCGTCACGTCGATGCCTTGAGAGCGGTAAATCTCTTTCAACTTTTTGGTGAGTTGTTCCCGACGAGCATCCGCATTTAACTCACGATCCACTAGTCCTTGGCGATGGCGAAGGGTATCGACCACGTCCATGGCGACCATGATATCTTCCAATGAAGCATCGGGAGTCTCGCTCATTAGTTTTGTCTCGCCAATGGCAGAGAATCACCCGCTTGTAATATTCGCCCAAGCGCCTGCTTACCTTCCTCGACGACAGTGCGAATTTCTTGAGCGTTACTGGTGGAAAGCTCTCGCATCTCTTTAATGATGGCTCGCGAGCGACTTTGGAAGTTAACCACCGATTCCACCAATTTCTTGACGGACTCGGCTCGAATGGTCGGCCCATAACCCGCCTTCAACGCAGCCTCTTGAACTTTGCCACCAATATCGGCCAAATCCTCCAAGCTGGCTGAAATGCCCTCTTTCATGGCTTCGACCGTTTGGGTGCTTTCATGTAGACCAAACAGGCCAGTAAAGGAGGCACTAAGGGCCGTTAAAACATTTTCATTCGTTCCGAAAAAGGTCACGGCCTGCTTATAGACACGCTCTTTGGCACTGGTGGTTTGCAATAGGCGCGTCATCACGACTTCAGAAGTGTTGTAGCTGACGGTTAAATTATCGGAAATATCTTTGGCCGTTTGGTATCTGTTTTCAGCATCTTGTAAATCGCGCATGGCCTCATCCCGAGCCAGCTCTAGCTTGGCGCGCGCCTGGAAATCGTCACCAGTAAAATCGGCTACTACTTTCATGGCCGCTTCAAGTCGCCCTTTCTGTTGATTCCACTGGGCCTCGGCTTGTTGCAAAATATCGAAGGCAAAGATCTCAGATTCCTTGATGGCGCCACGGAAGTCTTGATAGGCCTGCAATATCAGCCGTTCACGCTCGATTTGATCTTTTGAGTCGGCCGCAACCTCTAAGTAAGTCTCTTTGATGGTATCAAAACGGGAGGCGATGTCACCTCTGGTGACTTTCATCCACATATTGCTGATGCGTTCAAAAGTGCTGATTTCACCATCATCCAACTGCTCTACCATTCTTTTGGCATCCTCTCGAATGCTGTCAAAGGCCTCTGTGATCGCTTCATAGCGCTCACCAACCCGCATTTGACTGACTTGCTCGCGCACGACCTCGTTAAATAGGCTGGCCTGAGATAGAGTTCGCGCGATCGCGATGACTTTGGCTTCATCAAGGCTCGTCAGCTGCTGTAAGAGGGAGACAATTGGGGCTTCTTGGGATTTGTCTTCGGGCAGCAAGCCCATATCTCGGAGCTTACCGAGGGCTTTATCAAGGTAGGCAAAAGTGGACACACTCACAGGACTCTCCCATTCGAACAAAAAGAAGGGGTAATAATCCTGTGATTTTCCTAAGGTTGCAAGCCCTTCATGGCTGCAAACATAAAACTGTTTATTTAAGCAACAAAAAGCGCTCTATTTTAGAGCGCATTATCTTGCTTAAATTGGATGGCCAACCCGGCTAGCATTTTCACTTTTTCCGTCATCGCCGCACTGGCTGCAGCCGACTCTTCCACTAAGGCTGCATTGCGCTGGGTAGTATCATCCATTTGCGTGATCGCAACATTAATTTGCTCAATTCCGCGCGCCTGCTCAACACTGGCGGTTGCAATTTCAGCAATAATACCCGTTGCCTTTTCAATTCGGTGACTAATATCTTCTAAGGCATCACCCGATTTGTTCACCAGCTCAGTACCCTGAGCCGCCTTCGCCACACTCTCATTGATCAAGGCGCTGATTTCTTTGGCCGACTCAGCGCTGCGTCCGGCTAAGTTACGCACTTCGTTGGCCACTACGGCAAACCCTCGACCTTGCTCAGCAGCACGAGCCGCCTCAACGGCAGCATTGAGCGCCAAGAGATTGGTTTGAAAGGAAATGCCATCAATGACACTGATGATATCGGAGATTTTCTGACTACTGACGTTGATCTCTTCCATAGCATGAACCGCTCTTCTCACAATACTCGCCCCCTCAACGGCAGCACGATGCGTTTCTTGAATTAAGCGATTCGCTTCTTGAGCATTATCGGCATTTTGCTGAACCGCCGAGGTCATCTCTTCCATAGTCGATGCGGTCTCTTCAAGGCTCACCGCCTGTTGCTCAGTGCGTTCCGATAGGTCGACACTGCCGGCGGAAATCTCTTGGCTCGCCCGCTCGAGTACATCCGATGACTCTCTAACTCGACCTATGGCTGTTCTCAACTTGGCATTGATAAACTCTAAAGCAAAATCAATGTGCGCCAATTCATCCGTACGACCAGTATAAATGTACTCAGCCAACGGGTCGTCAACGACGCTTTTGCAGCGCTTAGCCAAATCCTTAAAGCTCTTAAACATCAGCCCGCAAATCAAATACGTCGCAACACAGCCAACGGCAGCACCACCCAAGGCCCACATCCAAGGTAACTGCCCAGCCAAAGTTAAGCCCCCACAGAGCAAAACGATGATCGCCATAAAAGCCAAGGACACTTTCGAGACAAATGAAATTTTAAAGTGCGTCAACTTCACTTTGGAAATCGCTGAGCGACGAAGGTCATCTGGCGTCTTTTTGGCCATGATTTTTTTGTACAATGCCGCCGCACGATCGACTCTACTGCGTTTGGGACGCACTCGTATGGATTGGTAACCCACTATTTTGCCATCCTCATATTGAGGACTGACAAAAGCATCCACCCAGTAGTGATCGCCATTTTTACAGCGATTTTTAACGAGCCCCATCCATGCCTTACCGGCTTTTAAGCTATCCCACAACATATGGAAGGCTTCAGGTGGCATATCGGGATGACGGATCACGTTATGGCTTTTATTTTCAATCTCAGACCACTCAAAACCACTGATACGCACAAAATCATCGTTGGCCGTCTTTAAAATACCTTTTAAATTCGTTGTTGAAATAATCTCGGCATCGCCGTAATCCAGCTCATGCCCTGTGATGGGCGTATTAATTTTCATAACCTTGGTACCTTTCGATTCAGTCAGCGTCAGAAGCAAAAATAGGAGACAACCTAAACAGCCTTTAGGCCCTTATCACCCTTTAATACCACTTACAAAATAGGGTTAATGAAGGTTCCTATTCACAGCATAGTTGCTGAAATAGTTTTTTCCTTTAATTATTCTCTTATTCACGCCAAAAAATAAAAAAAATGGATCAAAAGGTGATCCAAACCAATTTTGGCACCAACAACACCAAAAACACTCTGTTACACTGCCCAGTTATGAACAATAATATCGTCAGCCAACGCCGCCATTTGATCGCTTGCAGTCACTGCGGCTATATGAATAGCTATATTGGCATTACCCCTGGTTGCGCCAGCCATTGTCGCCGCTGCAAACATGTGTTGTATTACCGTAGGCGCCAATGGTTAACCCGCGCCAACGCTCTGCTTATTACGGGTTTTATTCTCTTTTTTTGCGCCAATGCCTTTGATTTTATTGGATTAGAAGCAGGAAGCAATGCTCAGTCATCAACACTGCTTTCCGGTGCTGTCGCCCTATATAACAATGAGCAATCTCTGCTGGCGCTGCTGGTGCTATTGATCATCTTTCTATTTCCGTTGTTAGAATTGAGTTTACTGGGATATATTTTGTTGAGCGTCAGCACCCACTACAAAGCTCCCGGAATCAGCACCTGCCTCACGCTACTGGCCAAAACCCGCCCATGGAATATGCTGGAGATTTTCCTAGTGAGCGTCTTGGTGACCTCGGTCAAACTTGGAGACACGGCCTCCGTGATCATTGGTCCGGGCGTCATTAGCTTCGCCATGCTGGTAGTAACATTGATTGCGCTCAACTTGCAATTAGATCACGGAGCACTCTGGCATTGGTACCGGCGCGAAAACTTATTTTGCTTGAGCGACGATCAAAAATTTCACAGCTGCACCACTTGTCAGGCATTGATCGGCCGCCGTTTATGGCAACAATCGCCTCACTGCCCCCGGTGTCACCAAAAGGTGAGCCCAAGGCTCCCCAATAGCCTACAAAAGACTACCGCACTCACCATTGCGGCCGCCATTTTGTATATACCCGCCATCACCATGCCTATGATGAGCATCACAACGTTTGGTCAAACCAATGAGCAAACCTTGCTGAGTGGCATCATTCATCTCTATCAAGATGGGCTATGGTTTATTGGCTCGGTCGTGTTAGTTGCCAGCATCGTGGTTCCCATCGCCAAATTAGGCATTATGACTTATCTATGCTGGAGCACCTATCGAGGCTCATCCAATAATCAACCCGCCCGTTTGACACTGTACCGCCTCACGGAGATAATCGGTCGCTGGTCCATGATCGATGTGTTTGTCATTGCACTGCTGGTGGCCCTTGTGCAATTTGGAATTTTAATGAGCATCGTGCCTGAAAGCGCTGCCCTGGCTTTTGCCAGCGTAGTGGTGTTGACCATGTTTGCTGCCGACACCTTCGACCCTAGACTGATTTGGGATACCAATGAGCGACGAACCTAGTATCACCCCTATCAAAACCATTTCACCTGTATGGCTAGTGCCTATTGTTGCCGCTCTCATTGCCTTGGCGCTCGCTTATAAAACCTGGCGAGAACATGGCCCCACTATAGAAATCAGTTTCAGCAAAGCTGAGGGCATCGAACCCAAGCGCACCAAGATTCGCTACAAGGATGTGGTCGTGGGAACGGTCAAGGCCATTCGTGTCAGCAATGACTTAAATCGAGTCATTGCCACCGCTGAACTTGCGCCCGAATTTTCCCAACATTTGACAGATAACACAAAGTTTTGGATTGTGGCCCCTCGGATCTCCATCAATGGCATTTCGGGATTAAACACTTTACTCTCGGGCGTATACATTGAAATGGATATTGGTGAAAAGGGCTCGTCACAAACCCGTTTTGAAGGACTGGATGAAGCTCCAAGAGTACTCTCCAATGCCAAGGGGCGAAGCATTACTTTACTCTCACAAACCCTTGGATCACTCGATCGCGGCTCGCCAGTTCTCTACAAACAAATTCGCGTAGGGGAGGTCACGGGCTATCGCCTCAATGTTGAAAACAGTCTAGTGGAAATTTCCATTTTTATCGAAGCCCCCTTTGACCAGCTGGTACAATCCAATAGCAATTTTTGGAATGTCAGCGGTGTCAATGTTGAACTCACCGCAAATGGTATTAATGCCCAAGTTGAATCACTTAACTCTTTGCTTGCAGGAGGCATTGCCTTTTCAAATGTCGGCTCCAGTGATGACATCACGAGCAATACGGAGACATTCTATTTAGCACCGAATTACAAATCCGTCACAGAAGCGGACTTTGCCAGCGGTTATCGCTATCAACTGCTATTTAAAGAGCAATCGGTTAGAGGCCTCAGCATTGATGCACCAGTCGAGTATTATGGCATACGCGTGGGTAAAGTCAGCAAAATTCGTTTACTAAGAGACGAAGATGAAACGCCCTACATTAAAGTCGATATTAATTTATACCCATCACGATTCGGTTTCGATAATGAAATTAGTACAACTGAATTTACTCATTTTTTAGAGGGGCTATTTTACAAGGGGTTTCGCGCCCAGCTCAAAAGCGCTAGTTTAATTACCGGAGCACTGATTATTGATCTCGTTAAGACCGAAGAACAAGATACGATAAAACTCAGCGGCAAAGTCCCCCAACTCCCCACCACCAGCTCGAATGTGGAACGAATCACTCAACAAATTTCCGCCCTTGCCACCAAAATCGATAAAATACCTGTCGACTCTATTGGCAAAAATTTAAATAATAGCCTGAAAGAATTCAATACATTACTCAGCGAATTAAATGATCGTCAATTTGCCAAATCCGCAGGATTGAGTGCGGCCAATGTCGAAGCCGCCTCCCAAAAATTAGATGGGCTATTAACAAAAGCCGGACAAACTCTGAACAAGGTTGATACTCTTCTTGGCTCAATGGAAAACTCCATAGCCCCGGATTCAGAGTTATATTATGAGCTGCTACAAGCCATCAAAAGCATTGGCGAATCCGCCGACTCGGTACGCACATTTACTGATGAACTCAATCGACATCCACAATCATTGATCCTAGGCAAAGAGGCCCGCTGATGAAAGTTTTTTTACTGATAATAAGCTTAGCCTGCGTTGCTTGCTCCAGTACTCCAAGCACTCAATACTATTCTTTGCTCGCCCCCAATGTAGATACTTTTGAAGTCACCGAAAAACTACCCGCCATTGGCATTGGCCCCATTAAATTGCCCGAGCGATTAGATAATATTGGTATTGTAAGCATCCAGTCAGGCAATCAATTACAAGTCGGCTTATTTGATGTATGGGCTGGCGATTTGGAAGAAAATATTACCTCCGTCATGGCCGACCACCTATCCCAACGATTAAATCATAACGCCATTTGGCCCTTTCCCTGGGATAACCGTCACCGGCCAGAATGGCAACTGCGCATTATCTTCGAGCGATTTTCTGGATCTTTAGGGGAAAGCGTCACTCTACAAGCTAAGTGGACACTGCTGGGTGACAATGGTCGCAAAGAACTGATCACTAAAAAGTTTATTACCCAGAAACAAACAGCAAGCGCTAGTTATAATGATTATGTTAGTGCGCTTAATGAAGCGTTAAATGAGCTTAGTGATACCATTGCTAAAGCCTTACAAACGATTTAATGAGTTTTAAAGAACCTAAAACAGGGTATTTCGCTGTGGCGTTTTCCGCTACTCTATTTCACAGCGCTTAGGAGAATTCTATGGCTTGGCTTTTATTAACCATTGCAGGACTGTTTGAAATCGTCTGGGCAATTGCTCTCAAATACTCAGAGGGGTTCACCAAGTTATGGCCAACCATTATTTTTTTAGGCGCCGCATCACTCAGCTTCGCTTGTCTGGGCTATGCTCTCAAAACGATACCAATGGGCAGCGCTTATGCTGTATGGACAGGCATCGGCGCCGCTGGAATCGCGATTATCGGCATGGTTTGGTTTAACGAACCTGCCAACATCATTCGTATTGGCTGCATTAGTTTAATCGTGATCGGCGTGATCGGATTAAAGCTAGCCAACTCAGCAAGCAAACTTGCATAAAAGCATCAACGAAAGGGAAATAGGAAGTAAGGTATGTTTACAAAGCTTTTTATCACAGATATTTATGTCAAAATTGATAAAAATTTAATAACCATCAAAGACCTGACCAACAATGGCGAATGGAAAAAAGGCTATCCCATCATCTAAAAAGCCGAAGAAAATGAACATATTGCTATACAGTGACCTACATTTAGAATTTGAAACCTTTGAGCCTGATTTAAAGCAGGCGGATGTGGTCGTGCTCGCTGGTGATATTCATGTTGGTACAAAAGCCATTGAATGGATCGAAAACACAATCAAAGATAAACCTGTTATCTATATACTCGGCAATCACGAATATTATAAAAACACCTACCCTAAACTGATCAGCAAAATAAAAGGCGCTGTAACACAACCCAATATTCATATATTGGAGAACGAATCGACGACCATCGATGGCGTCACTTTTCATGGGTGCACCCTCTGGACAAATTTCGAGCTTCATGGCGACCCAAGAGTTTCTGGGTACGAGTGTCAACAACGAATGAACGATTACAAAAAGATAAGAACCATGCCCAACTACTCGAAACTGCGCTCGATTGATACTGCCGTGATACATAGCCGTTCCATTAATTGGTTAAGTAAAAGCCTTAATGAATCAAACACCAAGTCCAATGTCGTGGTCAGCCATCATGCACCGAGTATTCATTCAGTGCCCACAGAGAGACATAAGAGTACCGTCACTCCTGCTTATGCATCCAACCTTGAGGCGTTTATAGCATCCCATGATATTAACCTATGGCTGCACGGGCATATTCATAACAGTAGTGATTATCGCATTGGGCATTGCAGAGTTACTTGCAATCCTAGAGGCTACCCTGGAGAGTTCAACCCTGGGTTTAAGCTAAATAAGATCGTCGAAATAGGCTAGGCTCTTGTATCACAAAGGGCTTTCCCTCCTAGCTCACCCATAGATCACAATTCAACCAGTTCGTAATGGCCAACAAATGCGGCCATAATCGGGCGATAGCCTTTACTATCAAGGCCTCCTGAGCGACAATAGCGACCTTTTATCGACCTAATCAGGAGCTCACCATGCCCTCTCGGAGTGAACTAGCCAATGCCATTCGTGCATTGAGTATGGATGCCGTACAACAAGCCAACAGTGGCCACCCAGGAGCCCCCATGGGAATGGCGGATATTGCTGAAGTGTTATGGAATGATTATCTAAAGCATAACCCCAGCAACCCAGAATGGCCAGACCGTGACCGCTTTGTGCTCTCCAACGGCCATGGCTCCATGTTGATTTACTCGCTGTTGCATTTAAGTGGTTATGAGCTACCGATTGAGGAGCTGAAGAACTTCCGTCAGCTGCATTCAAAAACTCCAGGCCACCCAGAGTACGGCTACGCGCCTGGCGTTGAGACCACGACCGGCCCCCTAGGCCAAGGGATTACCAATGCCTGTGGCATGGCCCTGGCCGAGAAGATTTTGGCCGCGCAGTTTAACCGTGAAGGCCATGAGATCGTCGATCACTACACTTATGTATTCATGGGCGATGGCTGCTTGATGGAAGGCATCTCACACGAAGCCTGCTCACTGGCCGGCACCTTAGGCCTTGGCAAGTTGATCGCTTTTTACGATGACAACGGCATCTCCATTGATGGTGAAGTCGAAGGCTGGTTCAGCGACGATACGCCAAAACGCTTTGAATCTTATGGTTGGCAAGTGATTCCCGCCGTCGATGGCCACAATAGTGACGCGATTAAAGCCGCCATCGAAGAGGCTCGAGCCAATACAGCACAACCCACCATTATTTGCTGCGAAACCACCATTGGTTTTGGCTCACCCAATAAACAGGGTAAGGCCTCAAGCCACGGCGCGCCCCTAGGCGCTGAAGAGATTGAGTTAACCAGAAAGGCGCTCAACTGGACACATGGCCCCTTCGAAATCCCCGAAGACATCTATCAAGCCTGGAATGCCACCGAGCGCGGTCAAGCTCAAGAAAACCAATGGCAAGAACGCCTACAAAGCTACTGCGCAGCGCATCCAGAGCTTGGCAAAGAGTTTACTCGCCGTGTGATCACCAAAGACTTACCGAGCGATTTTAGCGATAAGGCCAGCGAGTATATCGTTCACTGCCAGGAAGCGATGGAAAACGTTGCCTCTCGTAAAGCCTCGCAAAACTGTTTGAATGCCTATGGCCCCTTATTACCCGAAATTTTGGGCGGCTCGGCCGATTTGGCTGGCTCCAACTTAACGCTATGGGATCAAGCCAAACCGGTTACTAGCGCAGACGCCGATGGCAACTACATCTACTACGGCGTGAGAGAGTTTGGCATGAGCGCCATGATGAACGGCATCGCCCTTCACGGCGGCTTCATCAACTACGGCGCCACCTTCCTGATGTTTATGGAATACGCTCGCAATGCCGTGCGCATGGCGGCCTTGATGGGCCAGCAAAGTATTTTTGTGTACACGCACGACTCCATCTTCCTAGGCTCAGATGGCCCAACCCATCAGCCCGTCGAGCAGTTGACTGCCCTGCGAGCTACCCCTAATCTGCACACTTGGCGCCCTTGCGATACCGTTGAATCGGCTGTTGCTTGGAAAGCGGCCATTGAAAGGCGAACAGGCCCAACGGCTTTAGTGTTCTCTAGAGACCCGCTCACCGCCCAACATCGCTCGATTGAGCAACTCGAAAATATTGAGCGTGGCGCCTACATCCTAAAAGATAGCGCGCAAACACCAGAACTCATTCTCATCGCCACCGGCTCTGAAGTCGAACTTGCCATGGCAGCGGCCAACAAGCTCACCGAACAGGGCAAGCAGGTTCGAGTCGTCTCCATGCCTTGCGTCGAAGTGTTTATGCAGCAAGATGCCGAGTACCGCCAAGCGTTACTGCCCATTGAGATCAGTGCCAGAATCGCCATTGAAGCTTCACATGAAGACTTTTGGTATAAATTTGTGGGCTTTGATGGCCGCATCGTGGGCATGACAACCTTTGGCGAATCCGCATCAGCTGAGGCCTTGAAAGCTCACTTTGGTTTTACCGTCGACAACATTATCGAAGTTGCAGGCGAACTGCTGTAGCATGAGCACCCGGGTTGCCATTAATGGCTATGGTCGAATTGGGCGCTGCTTGCTAAGAGCGCTCGTCGAAAATCACCACCAAAAGATACACGTGGTGGCCATTAATGAGCTGGGCGATAACAAAACCATCACCCACCTGACCAAATACGATTCTACTCATGGCCCTTTCCCTGGTGACGTAGCGCTTGGAGACGATGAGCTGATCATCAATGGCCAGAGTATTGCCCTTTTGCATGAACAAGAGGCTCAACAACTCCCTTGGGAGCAGTACGACATCGACATGGTTTTTGAGTGTAGCGGCAGCTTTAGCGACGCCTCACTAGCGCATCAGCATTTAGACGCAGGGGCCAAGCGTGTGTTATTTTCTCAGCCCGCAACCCCTGATGTCGATGCCACTATTGTCTATGGAATCAATCACAAAAGCCTAACGGCTCGCGATCGAATCGTATCCAACGCTTCTTGTACCACCAATAGTATTGTCCCGATTATTCACATTTTGGATCAAGAACTGGGCATTGATAGCGGCGTGATTACCACCATTCACTCTGCCATGAATGATCAACCGGTAATCGACGCCTACCACCACACGGACTTACGCAAGACTCGCTCGGCCATGACCTCCATCATCCCGGTGGATACCGAGTTAGCACGAGGCATTGAGCGCATATTACCCAGCATGAAAGGCCGCTTTGAAGCTCAAGCCATGCGTGTACCCACGGTGAATGTCTCCGCCATCGATTTATCCGTGTGGCTCAATAAAGCGACCAGCCGCGATAAACTCAACAACACGCTAAAACGGGTCATAGAAGAGCACTACCAAAATATATTAGGCATTACCAACGAGCCGCTGGCCTCCTGTGATTTTAATCATAACCCGCTCTCAGGCATTGTGGATGCCAGCCAAACACGCGTCGCGGGAAAACATTTAGCCAAATTACTGATTTGGTTTGATAACGAATGGGGCTATGCCAATCGCATGCTCGACGTCGCCCACTACTGGGCCAACCTAACTGATTAACCCTTAGAGAGGATATTATGACCATTATTGCCATGACCGATCTCGACTTATCTGGCAAACGCGTATTGATCAGAGAAGACCTGAACGTGCCCATTAAAGATGGTAAGGTCACCTCGGATGCTCGCATACGCGCGGCTCTGCCGACCATTACAACCGCGATAGAGGCCGGTGCTGAAGTGATATTAATGTCCCACCTAGATCGCCCAGTTGAGGGCGAGTTTTCCGAAAAATACTCTTTGGCTCCGGTAGCAGAATATTTAAGCGAGCTTTTGGACAAACCCGTTCGCCTAGAAAATGAGTGGCGTGACGGGCTGGAAGTTAATGTTGGCGAAATCGTACTGCTTGAAAACGTACGTTTTAATAAGGGCGAAAAATCCAATGATCCAGAGCTTGCCAAAGCTTACGCCCGTCTGTGCGATATTTTTGTAATGGACGCCTTCGGCACCGCGCACCGCGCACAAGCCTCGACCCACGGCGTGGCCGAGTACGCACCCATCGCCTGCGCCGGCCCACTGTTAATTGGTGAACTCGATGCACTCAAAAAGGCACTGGCCGAACCGGCCAGACCCCTAGTGGCAATTGTGGGCGGCTCCAAAGTCTCCACTAAATTAACCGTGCTCGAATCCCTTGCGAACATAGCCGACCAAGTGATTGTCGGAGGCGGTATTGCTAACACCTTTATTCTGGCAAGCAATCACAATGTTGGAAAATCCCTTTGCGAGACCGGTTTAATCAGTAACGCTCGCGCACTCATGGAGACCACTCAGATCCCGATACCCACTGATGTGGTTACCGCAAAAGAATTCTCAGAATCCGCTACTGCCAGCACCAAGTCAGTCAATGCCATTGAAGAAGATGATATGGTTTTTGACATTGGGCCTGAGACGATAAAAACACTGACAGATATTCTCACTCAAGCGAAAACCATTATATGGAACGGGCCAGTTGGCGTTTTTGAATTTGACCAATTTGGCTCAGGCACTGAGGCCATTGCAAAAGCCATCGCTGCGAGCGATGCATTTTCCATTGCGGGAGGTGGCGACACCTTGGCCGCCGTAGACAAGTACCATGTGGCAGACGAAATTTCTTATATCTCCACGGGAGGCGGCGCCTTTTTAGAATATGTCGAAGGTAAAACACTACCCGCTGTGGCCATTTTAGAAGCACGCGGTCAATCATAAAAATTATTGTTTAGGAGCCCAACATGCCCATAGTGAACTATCAACAGTATTGTCAAATGCTCGACAATGCCAAACAAAATAAATTTGCCTACCCGGCTATTAACATATCATCCAGCGAAACCATCAATGCTGCCCTACTTGGCTTTAAAGAAGCCAACTCCGATGGCATTATCCAAGTCTCGGTAGGCGGCGGTAAATTTGGCGCAGGCCAAGGCCTTGGTGATACCGTAAAAGGATCTATTGCCTTAGCGGTCTACACCCACATTCTAGCTGACGCCTACGATGTGAACATCGCTCTGCACACTGACCACTGCCACCCCGAATTTGTCGACAGCTTTTTATTGCCATTAATTGAAGAAACCAAACGCCGCCGAGCGAAAGGCGAAAGCAACCTCTTCAACTCGCATATGTATGACGGCTCAGCTCTACCCATGGATGAAAACATCAGTGAGTCTAAGCGATTGATGGCTGAGTGTATTGCCAATGACATTATTCTTGAAATTGAAACCGGCATTGTTGGCGGCGAAGAAGATGGCCACGACACCTCGGGCGTCGATAAAGACAAACTTTACACCACACCAGAAGATATGGTCTTGGCCGCGCGCGAACTAGGCTCCATGGGCCGCTTTATGTTAGCCGCCACCTTTGGCAATGTTCACGGTGTTTACAAGCCTGGCAACGTCAAGCTTACCCCATCGATTCTTCGCGATGGCCAAGCAGCGGTGGTAGAAGCGCTGGGGCAAGACGCCCACCTCGACTTAGTCTTCCACGGCGGCTCCGGTTCAGAGCTGCACGAAATTCATGAGACGCTAGAATACGGCGTAGTCAAAATGAATATCGACACCGATACCCAATACGCCTTCTCGCGCCCAGTGGTTGACCACGTCTTTAAAAATTACGATGGCATGCTAAAAATCGAAGGCGAAGTCGGCAATAAAAAACTCTACGACCCAAGAGCCTGGGGCAAAAAAGCCGAGCGCAATATGGCGGACCGTATTATTAAAGCCTGTGAAGATCTACGCTCGACGAATACTTCATTAGGACGCAATATTTAAGATCACTAGGCCAGGGATGGCTTACTACTGCAAGCGCTGATTTTATTCTTGTTAAGTTTTCGCAGGCATACAGGCACGCACCTCATTACTCCAACATTACTCAATTATCGCAATGGAATCTTTACACTCCTAGCAATGCGCCTTGCCTCATTGTCGATATCGCTTTCAGGCCCAAAGAATATAGTATGCAAAATCATTCCATTTTGATGCTTTATAAAGAGATCTTCAGAAGAGTACGTCATATATACATCTCTAACGGGATAAACATTTTCATTAACATAAATTGAACGCTTATCAAAAACTATAGCAAATCTTTCCAGGGTGAATAAATCTTTAGTATTGGAACAAATGACCATCAGACAATACAATAAATCCACAAACAAACAAACAAAGACAATAAAATAAAACATATCGTACAGCGACTGACCAATAGGCACATTTTTTTTCATACTGGGCAAATCCAACACGCCCGCAATCCATATGGCAATAAAAATTAGCAAAACCAAAAACGATAAACTAAAAATCAGCTGAGAATAAATACTAGGATGAATGTTGACTAATGCTTGCTTTTTGGCAATGACAACGCATCGTCTCTGTAACTCGCTCCTCCACTGCTGCATTATGATAAGGTAGAACATTATTTAAGGAACCTCTGGTTAAGTCTAGCGCCTCTGGCCTAGCAGGCTTGTTCGAGATCTAGGCGTTTCTTTGTGGTAAAGTCTAAACCTTTTTCGACCTTCGAGAGCGCAATTATCCAACTAAATTAACCTGCTCAAACAGCACCCCTTTATTAGACAAACACTCTCGCAGATAGTTTTCCCACTGACACACATCATCTCGATCAATCAAATAAACAAGGGGCTCACCCATTTTATTATCGATAAAGAGACAGGGGATATGCGTATCTAAAATCACTTTACTGATATCCTTCAATTTCAACCTTGCCTTTTCATCTTCTGGATAATGAATCGCAAGTGTTGACTCTGTTATTACCATCTTTGGGCGTTTAAATGGAACCACCTCAACCAAAAGGGTGATGAGCGCCCCCACAATGACTGAGGAAGTATAATATTCATAAGGAACCTCTGATTTAGTCAGAAAAAATTAATTTCAAAAATTTTGCTTCAAGTAATTACCGAAAAACGAGCAAATAATGGCTGTTACGCCTTTGTTT
>CAXQRU010000076.1:0-26506 GCA_964226685.1 Polaribacter sp.
CAGACGTGTGCTCTTCCGATCTCGGACATTGCTAAAAACTCCCCAACATCAACGCGGTTATAAGCAATGGCCAAAAAAATAAATAGGCCTATCAATACTATAGAGAGTAAGCGTTGAATACGCTCAGAATTATCTGAGCTGGTCGCAATGGATAAACTGCCTATATTTAAACAAAAGATCGTCACCAAAGAAACAATCATCAAAAAGTATAACCAGCCTAGAAAAGTCGTTGTCTCTAGCATTCTTGAAAAAGACGAATCAAAGGAGATAACACCTAAGAAAACAAACAAGCCAAAGATATAGCCAATAATGAGCAAGGACTTGAACCAAGTGGGTGTATTGGAAACACCAACGAAAAAAGCACTCGCTACACTAGACAACGTAATGATCAGCATGAAGACCATCAGATCTTCAACCAAATTGACACTACCAAATAGATAACGAAGAATCATATATGGAAGAATCGATATAGAAATCAAAATAATCTGAAAGAAGATGGAAACCCATTTCCCCCAAATAATATTCCACGTACTCAAATGGGTAAGCTGAATTAACTCCAAGGTGTTAGCATGGCTCTCACTACTGATGGCCCATAAACCTCGAAGTGGCATAATGATGAGTAACTTAATTCCCACCATAAACCAAAACAATTCATTCATCGTATCGGCAGGAGTGGAGAAAGTATACTCATTACGGTTATTTAAGAAAGCGTTATACTCTATCAGTATCAAACAAAAAAACACTACCATAGATACTTGAAACAGTATGAACAAAATCGTAAATAGCTTTTTCTTTAAGCCTTGGCGTAACTCCTTAACGAGCATTGGGCTAAACCAATCTGGAAAATCAGCTTTTATCATGACTGTCCCTCCTGCTGATTCAACATATCGATAAAGACATCTTCAATTTTTCGGCTAACCCTATGGAAATCAACCACTCTAATACCCGCATCAATCATCTGTTTTAATTGCTGCGCTAGCTGCTCGGCCTCAAGTGAATCAAAACGTGCCAAAACACTATTATTACTTTCACTGACAAATGACCAAAGAGCTTGGCATTCTAGCCAATTTTTTAGTGCCTCATTGCTTCCTAGAGTCATAATATTAAAATCCAGATGCGGTTGTTGCCCATGATCTAAACTATCGGTAGCGCCTTGGTGAATAATTTTGCCCTTGTCAATAAACAAGAGCGAATCACACATTTCCGTTAACTCACTTAAAATGTGAGAACTGATAAAAATGGTTTTATTTTCTTTAGCTAACAGTAGCACCAGATTTTTTAATTCCACACGAGCTTTTGGATCTAGCCCTGCTGCTGGTTCATCTAAGATCAAAATATCGGGGTCATGTAATAGCGTACGACCAAAGAAAAGCCGCTGGGCCATACCTTTGGATAAACCATTAATAGGGCGATTAGCCATCACATCCAAATCAGTGAACGACATGACCTCCTGTAAACGCTTGGCCCTCTCTTGCCCCTTGAGCAGATATGCCCTGGCATAAAAATCTAGGTACTCTATCACTGAGACATTGTCATAGGTGCCGTAGCTATCGGGCATCCAGCCAATAGAACGGCGCACGGTTTGAGCATGTTCTCGGGTATCCATGCCATTAATGGAGACACTACCGCTATCGGGCATATCTAATGACGCCATCAATCTCATCGTGGTGGTTTTACCGGCGCCATTGGCGCCAATAAAACCCACCACCTGACCTCGCTCTATAGAAAATGAAACGCCGTTTAAAGCTCTAACACCATCAAACTCTCTGACAAGATTTTTTACTTCAACAATCGGTGTCATTGCTGCTCTCCATTCATTGGGGTCCATTGGCCAGTGTATATCACAGCCCCTCCTAGCCAATCGATACTATCCAAGGTATCTGATAGAGCTGAGTCATTTGTATTATTGCTATAAGCATAAAAATAACCCGGCGTATTGCCAAGTTGCCGTACTTGTCGTTTTAAGCTCTCACTAACAACCAAGTTTTTCATCCATACATTAAATTTGTTCTCTTTAGAAGCTGACATCATGGTTTTTTGCCCTTTGTTCAAGCCAACCAACTCCCAATAATCACCTCGCTCGTCAATCAAAAAAACATGATCGAAAGCAGCATCAATGCTCGACAAAATTTCGCCAGAATTAGAGTCAAACATCAACTCAGTTCGAGTCGTCTCACTTCTTTGTAAATACATATCTTGAAGGCTTCTACTGGAAAACCAATCGCCTGAATAGTACTCACCCTCAATAGAGAGCTGCTTTTTATTTTCCTCCACAGCAAGGACAGTTTCTTCTTTTAAATCAAAGCTCCTTGACAATAAAAGACCCGTCCTGCTTATATGTTGTTCAAACACCCATTGGTGATTATTGTGACTATCTAATAGTACCAAACCATGCCTCATGCCTTTACCACCCGTTCCATCGGACAAAATAATAATCAAAAACAAAGTAATACTCGCACCCACAGAGAGTAAAGGCACCGTCCAAAATAAACGATGACGACGCTCTCTATCTGCTAGTTTAAGGAGATTAACCGGGCCTATTAAAATACCAAATATCAATAAAAATAAAATAACCGTCGCCAATGGAAATTCTAAGCCAACAATATCTTGATATTCAGGGGTATTGATATAAGCGTTACCAATCTCAAAAAAATGACGATATAAACCATCAGTTTGGCTCAATACTATTCTATCAATAATTGCATTTTCGTTAGAAGCAATATGAGATACTCCCCCAAGTCCTTCTCCCATAGCTGGAATCAAATTGTAGGGATCACCATCAGACAACACATTTTGAGAGCTAACAATATACAAATTACCACCAGCCAATATCCATTGATGGATGACGTCTTGCTGTGCTTTCCGTAACTGCTCCCACTCAACTAAGGACATCCAAGCACTTTTGACCCCCATCCAAGCCCTGATATCAGCAGGCATAGCAGAGAATTCGACTAAACTGCCTCTTACACCGCCTGACAATCTCGTTTCTAATTCCCTCCATATCGGTGAGCCAATCGTCTCGCTCACCAAAGTAAAAGGTCTGTTGGACGCATAACCAGAATCGATAAATCGGTAATAACTCTCGAAATCATTACTACTACTGACTTCAATACTAAAACTACTGTCTATACTAATTGGAATATAATGCCAAGCCCTATAGGTCTCTTTTTCATTCACGGTAATCGGTAGTTTGATGTTAATATTTCTAGCGGTATATCGATCACTATCCTTAAACGTGAATTCCCAAGTATCCTCTTTTGATTTATTTTTGATAGAAATTTCTACCGGTAAAAAACCACCGGTATTGGGCAGCGTTTCCATTGGACTGATGATTTCAACCTCGACTCTGGAATTATCAAGTAGTTTTACTCGATTTTTTACTTGAGTAGATGTATACACTTCGGCTTGAACAAGCGGTGATAACAAACAACTCATCACCATCAATGAGACTATTCTGATTAGCTGGCTCATTTTATTTTTGCCGCCTGTAGAGTAGATGGCTTCTGAGAAGGCTGTACGGGCACTTCCGCCAATAAGGCCCGAACCACATCTTTACAAGTCGTGCCTGCCAAACGAGCTTGATAAGCTAACTGTATGCGATGCTCAAGAACCGAAGCCGCCACGGCTTGTACATCTTCAAAGCTAGCATTCGTTCTACCTTCAGTTAAAGCACGAGCTTTAGCCGCCGCCGCTAGAGCTAAAGCCGCACGGGGGCTTGCGCCATACTTAGTAGTCGCTGAGGCTTCGGACTCACCAGGATGGGTGGCATTAACCAAACGAGCAATATAATTAGCCACGACTTCTGGCAAATAAATGGCTCTAGCAGAGGAAATAAGTTCCACCAATTGGCTTTTATCCAACACTGGTTCAACTTGTGGATCCTGGCCAATGTCTCTATTTAAAATAATTTTTTCTAATACCTCAACCGGGTTTCTATCGATAAAAATTTTAAAGAGGAAACGATCCAGCTGCGCCTCAGGTAGCGGATAAGTACCTTCCAACTCGATGGGATTTTGGGTGGCGATTACAAAAAATGGTTCAGGCAAAGAATGCGTCTCTCCCATCACCGTCACAATACCCTCTTGCATACCCTGCAATAATGCCGACTGAGTTTTTGGAGAAGCGCGGTTAATTTCGTCGGCCAACACAATATTGGCAAACAACGGCCCTGGCTGAAAGACAAACTGCCGCTCTCCTCCTTTCTCTTGTAGCAATGGGTTTCCAGTAATATCACCTGGGAGTAAATCTGGTGTAAATTGCACCCTTTGAGAATCTAAGCCCAGAGCCGTCGATAAACCTTTAACAATGGCCGTTTTACCGAGTCCTGGCAAACCCTCTAGCAAAATATGACCGCGCGATAGAATCCCGATAATGATCAAATCAATCAACGCTTCTTGCCCAAACAAAACCTGATGTAAACTTTTTTTGAGTAAGTTGATTTTTTCTTTTGCCGCTTGTGCAGTCTCTGTACTTAAAGGTTGATTGTTCATTGGAAATAACTCTCGATAATTGCTTGTTCTTGCGGGGTAAAGGTATCAACCCAGACGGACTCCCCGCCCTGGCCAACTTCAGAAATCGTACCACCAGCTTGGAGTCTTTCTTGGATCTCCTGCTCGTGCTCATCTTTTGACAAACCCACTAGTTGTCCTAACGCGGCTTGACTCAGATCATCGTTTGAGACGGTTTCAAGTTGCGCACTTTCACCATAACTCTCTCGACCATTTAATTGAATAGGTTCCGTACCTGGCCCTCGCTGTACTTCAGAGCCACCTGGAGAAGTTTCTGTTCTCGAACTCATATTTTGTTGAGATGATGAGGGTGCAGGCAGACTTTGTTTGGCTTGCTCCAACTCATCGAGCATTTGCTGTAATTGTTGCTGGCTAGCCATTCCATTAGACTGAAGTTGTTGTTGAACTTCTTTGAGCTGATCCATTAACGGCTGGTTTAAAGGAAATTGTCCACCAGCCATTTGTTCTATGGCCTGCTTGAGCCCTAACTCCGACTCAGGCTTTTGCCCAGATTTTTGAAGCGCTAGCTGACTACTGGCCATATCGATTGATTGATGCAAGTTATCTAACGCCGACTGAGTTTGCTGTTTTAATGTATCAGTCGCCTCCAATGTGCCGTGCTGATACCAAGTTTGGGCCTCTTGCTGAGTTAACTGTCCCACTTTTTCAGCAAATTCTTTTACCGCTTGCTCCTGCACAACCTGCTCCTGCTCCAAAGTCTGCAACCAGTTTTCCAATTGCACCATATTGGGAGGTTTTGCAGTTGGAGTCTCTACATCAATGGTTTGACTGAGGGGAATATAGTAAGCAAGAGCCATAAGCGCGAATGCCGCAACGGGTAACGACAACACATTTGCCCAGCGCCACTGCATAATCGGTTGAAATTTTTGAGGTTCAGGCCAATCGGCTCTAGCTAATGAGGCGGCCGTCAGCGCATTATTAAAGCCCAAGTGATACTCTAGTTCGGCGCAAGCTAAGGGCGTTGAAAAAAAGTGCCTGCGAGACACCCAAAACGCCAGCAAAAGAACGGCGCAAAAAACAATGAGTACTGTAGGGAGAATATAGGCAAATTGATAGCCGCGCCCCAATAGCAACAAGGGGCACATGACAAGGGCTGCAATCAAAAAATATTGATTGAAAAATTGTATAAAAAAACCAAAATTGTATTGATATCGCAAGCGGCTAATTTGGCCTTGCCAATAACGCTTAGCCGCGTTGTCAGTCGCTTGATCCACTGCTAACCCTCAAAACCTGGTGAGCTCACAATACTAGCACAAGATTCAAGGGTAAATGTGAACTCAAGGTGAAATTTACTGGTTACTTAGGACAGCGTCCATACTGATTCGCAATAGGAACACTATCCATCGCCAACAACACAATTAAGTAAATAAAGGCAATTAGGCTGACCACCCCCAACAGCGGAGCAACAATCGAAAATAAGGGGGAAAAGATTAAATGCAAAGGAGCAAGCATCGACAACAAGGGAACAATAGCCGAAGTTAATACTAGAAGAACCCATGCTCCACTTAGACCAACATCATGTAATCGTCTAAACGTCACAGCCAAAGCCGGCAGAAAAGCAAATAACTCATACAATGAGCTTAGAATCCCAATTTTGAGGCCGTAACTATAATTAACGGTATATATTAACCCCATTGAGACCTCCGCAAGTGATATGGCCATGCCAATAAGAACACTGAATAACACAAACATCCAATATTCTTTTCGACGAGCACGACCACTGAATGTCACGTAATTGCGAATGCATCTTAAATACCAACCAAATCCATTTTCTTCGTGGATGGACGGTGAAGCATCACCTGATGGTGGGGTGTAATGAAACCCAGACATACTCCTAACTCCTTTCCTCTATTGGTGTTTTAAAGTCACGATCACAATCTATGAACGGCGTTTGACCGCCTAAAACCATTCCAACTAAGCAATATCCGCCAGATTACCTTTCTCTTCCAACCAAGCCTTACGATCAGACGCACGTTTTTTCGCAAGCAACATATCGAGCAGGCTATGGGCATTATCTTCGGCGTTCATGGTTAGCTTCACCAAGCGACGAGTATCTGGGTCCATAGTCGTTTCTCGCAGTTGTAAAGGGTTCATTTCGCCAAGCCCCTTAAAACGCTGAACATTGACTTTGCCACGTTTTTTTTCCGCTTTGATACGGTCTAATACACCCAGTTTTTCCGACTCATCTAACGCATAGTAAACATCATTACCAATATCGATTCGATACAACGGCGGCATCGCCACATAGACATGCCCTTGATCAACCAAGGCTGGGAAGTGTCGCACAAACAGAGCACACAACAAAGTGGCGATGTGCAAACCGTCTGAATCGGCATCCGCTAGAATACACACTTTGTGATAGCGCAGATTTTCTAGATTGGCAACTCCCGGATCGATTCCCAAGGCCACAGAAATATCATGCACTTCTTGGCTCGCCAAAATTTCTTGGCTATCGACCTCCCAAGTATTTAAGATTTTACCTCTAAGCGGCATGATGGCTTGAAACTCGCGGTTGCGAGCCTGCTTGGCAGAGCCGCCGGCAGAATCTCCTTCCACTAAAAATAACTCACTACGCTCTGGCTCACCTGAAGAGCAATCGGCTAATTTCCCTGGTAGAGCTGGGCCTTGGGTGATTTTTTTACGAGCGACCTTTTTACTTGAACGCACCCTAGATTGCGCATTACTGATGCAGTACTGTGCGATGGCATCGCCCGCTTCGGTATGTTGATTGAGCCACAAGCTAAAGGCATCTTTGGCAACACCTGCAACAAAGGCAGCCGCCTCCCGAGATGACAAACGCTCTTTGGTTTGGCCAGAAAATTGTGGGTCAGCCATTTTTGAGCTCAAAACATAACAGCAGTTATTCCAAATGTCCTCAGGTGCGAGTTTCATGCCTCGAGGCAATAAATTACGGAATTCACAATAATCTCGCATGGCATCGAGCAAACCCGTTCGCAAGCCATTAACATGGGTTCCACCTTGGGCGGTTGGGATTAAGTTGACATAACTCTCTTGGGTCAGCTCCCCTCCAGCAGGCAACCACTGCACCGCCCAATCTACCGCCTCGTGATCACCTTTAAAAACCCCCACAAAAGGCTCAGATGGCAAGCACTCCCAACCATGGGTCGCTTGCATCAAATAATCCTTCAGTCCATCTTCATAAAACCACTGATATTGCTCACCATTGACCTCGTCTTCAAAGCTCACCTTGAGGCCGGGACATAACACCGCTTTTGCCCGCAAAATATGACATAAACGGCTCACAGAAAATTTGGGCGAATCAAAGTATTGAGGTGCGGGTTTGAAATATACACTGGTGCCGGTGTTGCGTTTACCGCAGGTATCTATCACTTTTAGGTCAGAGGTTTTGTCTCCATGAGAGAAACCGATATGATGTACTTGGCCATCGCGACGAATGGTCACTTGCACATCCTCAGACAAGGCGTTGACAACGCTCACACCAACACCGTGCAAACCACCCGAGAATTGATAGTTTTTGTTGGAAAACTTACCGCCCGCATGCAGCGTTGACAAAATCACTTCAACGCCAGGTTTGCCCTGTTCTGGATGCATATCAACTGGCATACCTCGACCATTATCCGTCACGGTAACCGCGTGATTCTTGTGTAGCTTAACACTGATTTCGGTGGCATGACCCGCTAATGCTTCGTCCACACTATTATCGATAACCTCCTGCGCCAAATGATTCGGACGCGTGGTCTCTGTATACATCCCAGGGCGTTTTTTAACAGGGTCAAGACCCGTGAGTACTTCAATATCTTCTGCGGAATAGTCGGCCATAATGATTTAGTCGTTATTTAAGTGATGGCTACGTTAGCGAAACGCAACGGGATTTTCAAGCACCAGAATGCTTGGATTCAAACCAGGCAATCGCTTCTGGCAAAAAACGCCTGAAACCTTGAAAGCTGTGATCACCGCCCTCTTCAATGGTGATTCTTGCACCCTGATAGTACGTGGAGGCCAGGCGATAATCCAGCGTTTCATCGCCTGTTTGCAGCAATACCCAGTAATGACTAGGATTGATTTTGGTAGGACAGTAGCTTAAAAGCTGCTGACTATGTTCTGCCGTGAGCCAATAAGTATCCTCTGTATGGTAATTTTTGAGCTTTTGATTCTCAAATCTCGGAATCAGCCCCGCCACATCGACAGCGGGATTAACCAATAATGCCGGCAGCTGGTAACGCTCTGCCATCACCGTTGCCCAAAAACCGCCAAGTGAACTTCCAATCAAATAAACGGGGTCATCTAAGGACTCAATTAACTGCGTGATTTGTGCGAACGCCTGGTCTGGATACGGTGGCAACATGGGACAATGATAGGGCATATCTGGCCGATGATGCAAAAGCCAATCACCCACCTCTTTAGCCTTGAAAGATTGTGGGGAACTCAAAAAGCCATGAAGGTAGATTAAAGTCACACGATTGCCTGTGAGCTAATAACCTTGGGAGTCGAAATCAATACCATAGTCTTTGGCAGGTACTCGGCGCACACCCGTTTCAATAGTTCCGTCCTGCTTCAGGGTGAACCAACGATACCCAGGTAAAGCTTTATCCACACCAAAGGCATCTTGATTAGGGATAAACTGAATGCATGTCGATGGGGTGGAGATCAGCTCTATACCCTTGTGCTGCTCATGAAATGCTTGATGCACATGCCCCCATACGACCGCTTTAACGTGATCAAAAGGATCTAAGGCCGCCCAAAAATCTTGAGCATTATCGACAATGTAACTATCCATCCATGCACTACCAATGGGCACGGGCTGATGATGCAAACACACCATCACATGCTTGCCTTTTGATTCAGAAAGTGAGGAAGCTAAAAAGGCTAGCTCACTCTCATCGAGATGACCATGAGTTTTGCCTGGCATTCGAGAATTCAGCATAATTAACTGCCACGCACCACACTCAATAATCTGGTGGTAAGGTTCCCCTCTTGCAGCGGCCATCAAATCAGGATCATCGTGATTACCCGGTATCCAGCACATAGGAGCACTGATGGATTTATCCAAAACATCGGCAAAGCGCTTATAGGCTTTCTCAGAGGGGTAGTTACCAATATCTCCGGTGGCCAAGACCAAATCTGGGGATTCGTGTTGGTTGATTAAAGCCAGCACATCCGCCAGCCCTTCATCTGAATTCATATTGAGCAAAGTATCGCCATACTCAATACCGAGGTGGCTATCGGTTATCTGCACAATATTTATGTCACCCGATACAGGGGATAACGTCTTAATGATGGGCATTATGAGCAAATAAACCTTATAACTTATTTAACTATAGTTTAACCAATGATCGTCCATGTCACAAAGAAAAATACGTATTAAGTGAGACTATGTCTCATTTTTGACAGGATATCCTCTGAAGTACGGCCATTTTTAAGGCAATGCCCCAAAATTTCACTCAAATGACTATTCAGTCTGGCCTGTTCATCCGCTTGATGCATATCCGCATTTGGGTACTGGTAGCGAGATTCAAATCGCCGATATTGCTGCATCGCAACAACCTCAGCCAAACACGCATCGTGATAAAGGCGAATTTGTAGCCGGCAAACCACATTCTTGGACTCGAGCCACAAGGCACTCATGGCACTTTCATAGCTTGTTAGATATCGATACCTAGAAGGCTTGACCAAAGGGTTCGTACAAACCAGCGAAATTGTAGTGGTATAGCGAGCGCGATCAAGAACCTCGATTGCTAAGGTGCTCTCAGCGCCCGCAATGTAACCGCAAATATAGTGCCACTGATCTTGATCCCAAACATTGGGCATAAGCCTCCTAAGACGCCGGTAATTGGCCTCACAGGTCACCAAATGGGATGCTAAATCAACGTTATAACCTAATTTCATACTCTATCCAAGCAGGGTATCTTTATTTAAAGCCAACCACTGCAATGCAACAATTGTCGTGGCATTTCGCCATGGCCCTGTATATAGATTAGTCAAAATATCCGCTAGTGGATAGGTAACCAATCGAGTTTGTTCACCTTCCTCGGCAACACCAAAAATTCCACCCGCATCCTTTAGGTTAACTAAAGCACAAAAAAGTGACATATGCTCACTAGAACCACCCGGGCTCACCAAATAATCACAAACGGGTATCAATTGAGAGACCTCAACACCAGCCTCTTCTTTCAACTCTCGGCGCATTAAATCTTCCGTTGATTCACCAGGCTCAACTAAACCCGCAACGGTTTCAACCAACCAGGGACTGTCCTCTTCTAAGGCACCGACCCGAAACTGCTCCACAAAACCAACCAATTGCTCTGAAGGATCGTACAAAAGGCAAGCTGCGGCTCGTCTGCGAATCACCAGCTCTCTTTCGATAGCCGGACTCCAAGCACCCTCAAATAACCGGTGTTTGAGGGTGAGCTTATCTATCTGGAAAAAACCATGATAGACTGTCTCGCGCTTTAGCAGCTCGACATCGGAGTTTGTAAACTGTTGCATATCTACCTCAAGATTGGAAGGTTATTTTTGTGAAAATTCGCTTACTATTTACTTTTTATGCTCTAGCTCTGAGCTTCAATACATACGGCAGTTCGTTAACAGACATTTATCAGTTAGCCGTCGAAAACGATCAGACGCTCAAAACAGTGGCCGCCAATACTCAAGCGGATCAAGAAATCAGCGCTATCCGTAGAGCCAGTTTACTCCCTCAAATTTCTGGCAGGGCCAGTTATACCCTGATCGATCAAGATACCGATAATCGAGGTCAAACCTTCGTCGGAAACACCGTCATTGACAACAATCGAAGCACATCGACAGATACTCGTGCCGCCGAATTCAGCCTGTCACTTGAGCAAGCGCTCCTCGATCGTAGTGCATGGTATGATTTTAAACAAGGCAAAACGCTTGCGTCCATTGCGACACTTGAATATGCCAAAGCCGAGCAAGATCTGATTCTTCGAGTCGCGCAAACCTATTTTAACGTGTTGAGCGCGATCGACCAATTAAAAGCATCTAATGCCGAAGAGAAAGCCCTTAAACTACAATTAAGGCAAACCAAGCAACGCTACGATGTTGGACTGATCTCCATCAATGACGTTCACGATGCGAAAGCCGCCTACGATAGCGCAGTTGCCAATGCATTGAATGCTAGGGGAATTGTCGGCGTCCGCTTCGATGCGCTGAGCGTGCTCACCGGTCAAGATCATCAAACTGTAGCACCGTTAAACCGAACATTTCCCGTTACCCAACCCGAGCCTGCCACCCGTGAAGAGTGGGTTGATTTTGCACTGAATAATAACTTTGAGCTTGCCATTAGTCGGCGCTCAATCGAAGCAGCCGAGCTCAACACTTTGGCTAGAAAAAGTGATCACCTACCCACGATTACCGGTTCTATTAACTACAGCGATAGCAATACGGATAGCGATATCGATGCCCTATCGTCCGATTCCAACACCGATCGGGCCAGTATTAGCGTCAATCTTAATTGGCCAATTTATACAGGAGGAAGAACCTCAGCTCTCAAACGTCAAGCTTATCAACAAGAACAGGCCAGCCGCGACAACGCCAAACTGGTCGAGCGCAATGTAGTTCAAGCGACACGCTCATTGCATCTCTCTGTTGTTACTGATGTTGCGCAGGTAAAAGCTAGAAAACAAGCGATTATTTCAAACCAAAGTGCGCTAGAAGCCACTCAAGCCGGCTACAATGCCGGTACTCGAGACATTGTCGATGTCGTTAATGCTCAAAGGAATTTATACCAGGCTCAACGTAACTATGCCGATGCCCTCTACAGTTATATTTTAAATACCCTGGAGCTTAAAGCGTCGGCGGGTACGTTAAACCCAGGAGATATAGCAGCACTTGAAAAATGGCTAGACCCTGAAAATTCCGTCATGAGAGATAACTTGTAAAAAGCCACCACTCAAACTATAAGGAAATCTCTGATAGGGATTTCCTATGAAAACCGATAATAATTGTGCCAAGTGGCGTTTCATGCTTGGATATTAAGCCCAAGGTTGAGTACAATCACCTTTGACCAACTCCTGCCAACAACACAAGTACTATGACCAGAGACTTTGCCAAGCGCTCCAAAAAAACCACAACCCAACCCAAGCGAAAAGTGAGTAATAAACGCAAAAGGCCAGCACAAAAAAAACAGACTCCCGCATGGATATGGCTTTTAGTGGGCATGCTGCTCAGTGGTTTCATTATTTTTTTAATCTATCTATCGGTTCAAAAACCCAATCAAACATCTAAACCAACCGCTAAACCCACTATTAAAACCAGTGAACCTGAAAAGACTAAACTGGAGTTTTATGAACGGCTCAAAAATGAAGAAGTTCCAATCGTCACCAAACAAGCAGTAGCCAATACCAAACCTACAACGCCAGTAAATTACTATCTACAAGTTGGCTCTTTTAGATCCGAGGCTGATGCACAGTCCCATCGCGCAAGAGTATTGCTGATGAATTTGAATGCCCATATTGAAACGGGCGATGATGGCTCTGGCAACAAGCGTTTCCGCGTGATTACGGGCCCCTACAGCAACAACTCTCAAATGGCTAGTGCCAGAAGCAAATTAGTCTCTGAGAAGATCGACACCTTAGTGTTAAAACGCGAAGTTAAATAGGTCTTTTATTTGCGGGCAGATAAAATACAAAATTTGTTATTGCTAGCCACCAATTGAGAGTTGCCAAAAATACGTTTTAAGTATTGATGATAACCAAGATGGTGGTTACCAATAATCCTCAACTCACCACCCGAGCCGAGAGCTTGATATGCATCAGTAAACATTTGTTCAGCAACATAACTAGTGATGGTTTGCTGTTGATGAAAAGGTGGGTTACAAACTACAACATCGACCGCTTCTTTAAGCGCTAACGTTTCCAAGCAATTACCAATCACAAACTGACATCGAGATAAGTTTTTAGGCTGGTTGATCTCAACATTTTGTTGAGCACTGGCAATGGCCATATAAGACTCATCAACAAACCATAATTGGCTAGGCCGATATTGCTTAAGTAGTGATAAACCAATGATTCCATTACCACAACCCAAATCAATAACTGACTTTTGATCGACGCACGGCAAGTGCTCTAATAAAAATCGGGCTCCGATATCCAACTTCTCTCTAGAAAACACATTGGCATGATTGACTATCGTCAAACCATCCTCCTGCCACTGAGTTGGGTAAGGATTAGGCGTAAGCGCTATTGGAAAACTGGGTTCACAAAAAACCAAGCGCGATTTTTTCTTAGCTAGAGAAGTATGGGTTGGCCCCAAATAGCGCTCGAACAAAGCAAAAATAGAAGCGTGCAATGACTTCGCTTTAGCGCCTGCAATGATTTGGGTTTTAGGCCCAACCACTGTTTGTAAGAGACACAATTGATACTCTAATAAAGCCAGCGTTTTGGGTATTTTTATCAGCACCCAGTCGGGCTCTTTTGGTAATGATGCTAAGCTCGATAAGTAAGAAATATTGAGTTTGTCACAATGGTTTTGATCGCGGTTGATTTGACAAGACTTTTGGGCCACCCAGGAATCACTCACATGACCAATAAGGTTTTGCTTAAACCAGCAAGATAATGCTCCAAAATCATCATTGAAAATCAATAATTGATGATTTGGCTGCAATTTGGGCTGAACATGCTCAATAAGCAATTCGTCAGCCGAATCCCACGCTTGCCAACTGTTATGCTGCCTATCCTTTGGATAACGATCCAAAATAAGCTGTTCACCCAAAAATTGAAACGTGTTAGTCATGATCATTAACAGAGCTAAGTAAAGAGCGCTATACTACAGGAAACGATAGGGTTTTACTCCAATGAATGCGATGCATATTCGAGTCTGTGATATTTTTAAAATTGGCATTGGTCCCTCCAGTTCTCACACCCTAGGGCCCATGTTGGCGGCTTACGAGTTTATCCAGCAACTCAAAGCAACCAACATGAATGATATTCAACGGATAGAGGCCAGACTTTATGGTTCCTTAGCTCACACCGGCAAGGGTCACGCAAGCGATGATGCCATTATCCTCGGCTTTAGTGGTTATTTACCTGAAAAGCTCATCAACGTGGATAAACAAAAAATCATTCAATCCATTTACCAAAGTCTGACAATTGTCATTGATGAACAAATCATACAATTTGATCCACGCAAAGATCTGATCTTTGACTTGGGCGCCCCACTGCCCTTTCATCCAAACGGCATGGAATTTAGCGCTTATAATGTGCATGATGAGCGGGTTCATCAAGCCATCTGGTATTCTATTGGAGGAGGTTTTATCGTCAATGGCGATTCTGCGGATGAGCAAATTCTGCAGCTTGAACCCAAAGCTTCACTCCCATTTGAGTTTACATCGGCGAAAGAACTACTCAAGCTTGGCGAACAGCATCAGTTGCGCATTGACCAAATGGTTCGAGCCAACGAATGCCAAGAATTATCCAACGACCAACTCAACCAACAGCTAGATACTATTTGGGATTCAATGAACCGCTGCATCGATCGTGGACTGACCGCCAGCGGAGAACTACCAGGTGGCCTCCATGTAAAACGGCGTGCAAAAGCGCTTTATGAGCCAATTCAACAGAAAAAATCTCAAAATGCCTTTGAAATGAATGAGCTATTGTTAGCCTATGCCATGGCCGTTAACGAGGAAAACGCGGCTGGAAATCAAGTTGTTACCGCTCCAACCAATGGTGCAGCGGGAATTATTCCTGCCGTACTCCGCTATGCCATTGATTGCCTTGAAGTAAACAAAGAAAGTGTTCACACCTTCCTACTGGTTGCCACAGCCATAGGTAGCCTCTTGAAGCGCAATGCTTCTATTTCAGGGGCTGAGGTGGGCTGCCAAGGCGAGGTTGGCTCCGCTGCTGCAATGGCCGCCGCTGGCCTTTGCGCGATTCTGGGAGGCAGTAATTCGCAAGTTGAGAATGCTGCTGAAATCGCACTAGAACATCATTTGGGCTTAACCTGCGACCCTATCAACGGCCTAGTTCAAATACCCTGCATTGAACGCAATGGCATTGGTGCGGTCAAAGCTGTTACGGCCGCCCAACTGGCCCTGCGAGGCAATGGTGAACACATGATGCCGCTGGACAACTGCATCAAAACGATGCTGGAAACGGGTAAGGACATGTCTGATCGATACAAAGAAACAAGTCAGGCAGGATTGGCCGTCAACTTACCAGAATGTTAAACCCTATTTGTGACACCCCTATCATTTAAAGATATAAAATTTCACACAAAATGTTCCTTTTGTGAAATTCCTGTGAAATTTTCCAATTGACGCTTTTCTCTTTCGGCTTGTTTGAGTACAATCGCGGCACTTTTTATCCAAAACATTATTTAGGAGCTAAACATGAAAGTTTTACCAGTGGCAATGACTGCAGCAATCGTTCTTGGCCTTATGGGCTGTAGCAGCGAACCAGAAAGCGTAACTAAGTTCAATGAAGCAGTAACCAAAATCGAGCAAGGTCTTGACAAATGTGACGGCAAAACAGGTGCTGACGTAGCTACTTGCTTGGAGCCTTTACAGAAAGAATTCCTTACTTTGAGCACTCTGCAAGCAGACCTAATGAAGGACGTTACTGATGCGAAAGATATCGAAGAGCTAAATAAGCGCGCGATGTCACTCAGTGAAAAAATTATGAAGATTGCTGAAAACGCAGCTAAGTAATATCTGATTATGGGGTGGCCTTAACCACCCCATATCTCGTTATCAGAAACCCATTCCTTTCCAGACCCAACTCCTTTTATCAAATTCTAAATTGTGGCAAGCTGCAACTTGTTAGAGGCCTCTCACCACAGATATTTGCGCGACTATGGAATCTGCAAAGACCTAGTCCTCAGGTTTATAAGTCACTAGCACTCTCACCACCGACATCTCTGGATGACAGTGTTCTGACAATGCCTTAGACATCGCCTGGTAACGCTGATCAAGCTCTTCTATCGCTTCATTACTGACATGACCAAAACGACGCTGCAAAGTTGATAGACGTGTGTGTTCGACTTTATGACGAGCGTTAAGTGCCACTAACGCTTGTTCAATAATCCCTGCCTGCTCTTTTTCAGCCAGTAGCTGAGTTTGCTTAATGCTTTCTTCAATGGTTTTTCGATAATCTCTCACAATCGTTTGGCAGATATCCTTAGGAGCAGGCTCAATTACCTGAGAAAGCGCCTCATTGGTCAACACCTGGCTAAGATTCTTATCAGCTTTCTCTAACACCAACACTCGCAACGATGTCTTAGGCAAAAATAAACTCGCCTCAGCGCCATCTGGCGATTGAATGGTTAGACTAAAGAGCGTCTCAATGAGCAGCTTTCCAGGTGGTAACTGCTTAATGGGGAACAACGCTATCGATGCGCAACCGAGCGGGGTTTGATTCATCAAATCCACCAGCCCTTGCAAGAAGGGGTGATCCCATGTCATCAAAGTAACATCTTCTCTCGCTAAGGCCGTATCTCTATCAAAGGTTAACTCAAACCCTTCTAATGGCACGCCCGTTAAACTCGGCAAAAGCATTTGATCCGATGGAATCAAGCTAAAGCGAGAATAATCAAGTTGTTCATAATGTAAATTCAATAAATCAACGGCCTGTTCGACCAAGGCTTGTGGGTTATGCGCTCGCTCATCTTCACGGACTTGCTCTACCCATTGTCTGGCCTTTTCTGGGGGGCAACTATTCAGCTCTAATAGACGATCTCGCCCAGACTCCAAGTCCGCTAGTAACGCTTGCATTTGCAGCTTCGCCGGCTCGGCAACCTGAGGATCATGGCAAAAATCGTTAAAAAATAGCTCATGTATGCGGCCAGCGGCTGGGTTTGCTTGCTCAATACAATTAAGTACTTCATGATACCAATGCAATCTTTGAGCAAGCACTTCGCCTTCTTCTGGGCATAGGTGAATTTTTATCGTTTCAGTTTGTCCGATGCGATCAAGGCGACCGATACGCTGCTCCAACACATCGGGATGATCAGGCAAATCCCAGCAAATCAAATGGTGGCAGAATTGGAAGTTGCGGCCCTCACTACCGATTTCGGAGCAAAGCATCAAAGGCGCACCACTTTCTTGGTCGGCAAAATAAGCCGCCGCACGATCTCTCTCAACCAAGGTCATTTGTTCATGAAATACCGGGCAATCTCGCCCAGTTTTTTGATACAGCCAAGCTTTAATTTCTAAAACATCATTTAGCGCATGAGTTATCAATAGCGTTTTTTCGCCGCTATGCTCTTTCAAATAACTCTCAAGCCAAGCGTATTTTTCCTCATGATTGGCAACACTTGGGTGCACGATAAGCTGACGCTTGGGGAAGCCTTTAATACTTGAGCGAGTATTTCGAAAAACTGAGCGGCCAGTACCGTAGCAATCTACCAATAATTCAACCATCGCCGCATTATCAAGATCATCTATGGACTCATTGGGAAATTGTTTAGCCACATAATCCCTAACGCTTTGAGGGAGTTCTTGGCCGGCTTCAATGTGAGCCAGTTGATTCGCTAGTTCTCCATAGTGCTTTAATTGTTCAGTAAACGCATTAAAATCAGTAAAACGGTTATCATCCAATAGCCTCAAGCGATGAAAATGGCTCTCTAGACCCATGCGCTCAGGAGTTGCCGAAAGTAACAACAAGTGCTCAGACAACGCCGCTAATGCATGAAGATTTTCGCTAGCAAGGCTGGGTTTATTCAAATCAAAATGATGCGCTTCATCGACAATGACACAATGCCATTGTTGGTCAAACACGGGGGACTCTTGCTCGAGCAAAGAATGAGTCGCAATTACAACACCCGCTTCAGACGTATCCAAGTCTTCATCGTACAAATTGGCCTGTATACAAAAGCGCCTTAATAACTCAACAAACCACTGCACTTGTAGTGCATCAGGCACAATCACTAGCACTCGCTGCACCTGATGTTGCAGCATCAATCGATGCAATATCAAACCCGCTTCAATAGTTTTCCCAAGACCTACTTCATCGGCTAATAGCACTCTTACCGGCATCACACTGGTAGCCTGGGTAGCCACATATAACTGGTGTGGCGTCAATAAGATTCTGGCGCCTAACAAACCAATGGAAGACGATTGCGCCCAACGCTGATACTCTTCTAGCAGCTGGCTTCTAAAGTCAAACCAATAGGGCTTATCAAGCTGATTGGCAAGTAAGCGTTTGACAGGATGCTGTAACTCAATGGTCGCTGATAGCTGCGTTTCAGGTACCACACCACCACCAACAGTCAAATACACAGCCAAATTATTGACCTGCTCAACAGACTCAACTTCATATTGATCGCCCGCTAAGGTTTCAATGCGATCACCTGGTGTAAATAGCACTCTGGTCAATGGAGAATTACTCAAACCATAGACTCTGACCTCACCAGTAGCCGGGAACTCTATGGTGACCTTGCGACGGTCGAATTCTGTAATCATTCCCAAGCCTAAGCTTGAATCCGTATCGGCCACCCAGCGTTGGCCTACTTGTAAGGTCATTTTAGCTCCCATTAATGTGCTTTTACTTTTGTTGCCCCACAACGTTCACAACGATACCGAGTGACTAAACGCCCCTCTTTTACATCAAATTGATTTGACGTCACCACTTTCCACTTATGAAACCCCTCAAGGCACAAGGTCTTGCCTTTGTTTTTTTTGGCTTTGGGGCGTTTGAAGGGGAGGATGTCGGCCATAATCTTACTGACAGCCTCGATAGGAGTTATGATAGGCAATTGGTATCATTGATCTAGTATTGGTGGTTCATAAACCGGGCTAGTTTAAATGAAAAACAGGGGTAATTACCACTGCCAAATCAGTATACTTATAGTTCCTGTGAAAAAGAACATGAAGCCATGTCATTATTTTTCTTGAGCAATACTCTCAAACACCTTTACTAAGCTATTGTCGGCATGCCTTGAAAAATCCATTCTCAAATTGGTCATCGCCATATCGGCAGTGGTAATGACGCTCTGATTCTCAGGCGTTTCGACCGCAAGTTGCGTTTTACACAACACTTTTTGTTCATCCAGACTCATAATGGTTACCATCATTTCCGCCTCGCCCTGTATAAAGTTAGATTCATCCAACAATGCTGGGCTTTGATAATGGGTGATTTGGTTAACCACTAAATAATCCATATGCTTCAAAAGTTTAAAGGAATTGATAAATAAACTAGATGCTTTTGCATCGGGATCTTTCAATGTCCCTGAGAGCGCATTAAATAATCCATTAATATCAGTAGTTTGACCAACAACCAAGAGATCCAAGGGATCTTCTGAATTGACTACTGGCCAGTGATACTTTGAATCAATCTGGCTCAGTAGCCAATTATGATCAACTACAACTAGGTTCTCAGATGGCAAATAACGATAGGTTGGAGCTACCAGTGGGATGGTTACATTTTCGCAAGAAGGCACATCATCATTGATTTGAGAATAAACTCTGGCTAAGTTAACGATGGAATCGCGTTTAGAAATAACCCAATCTCCTTGTTGTTCCATAATGTCTTTATAGCTTGGTTCACCAGGCTCACAGCCAGAAACAACAAAGACAAAACAAAACAGTGACAGTAATCTTGCCATAATTTCCACTACCTAAGAATTTATTTATCCATCACAACGTTTATCGAATATGAAGCTTACTCTGACATTGCTGGCCATCGATCAACTCAATTTTTCTCCATGAACTATCATTGTTCAGGGGCTGCCAGCGGCGCTCTTCTTTAATATAATTCCAGTCTTTATCATTTTGATAAAATACCTGCACCGATTTGCCTTCAATGATATTTAAAATTTCATTATCGTGATAATTGTACTCGTCATAATCTGTAATCGCGATTTGCGCCATTTCTGAGTAGCATTCGCTCATATCAAGCAGTAGACGATTCATATCCTTATCTAATGGTTTCGCATTTAATCCAATTTTTTTTGCCTCTCTCAAGGTGATAGGGTAACTGTGAGAGGGATAATCTGAATTTAATACGGTACTGATCCGCAAACACTCATCTATATCATCGATATGATAAGACAAAATTTCCTGACAGGTTTTAATAGACAAAGAACTAGCTCGGTCAATCGCACCGATCACTAAAGGGTGAATATACTTAAAGATATCCGCATATGGGTTGGCATGATGATCCTTTGAGTTCGCATTCCAAAGTTGAATCAATCGTGATAGCTCATCCTGGCTCACATTCACACGTCGATTATTGGTTTCATCAATGGGCGATAAATCATGGCGCAAAGAAGAATCAATCGCGGTTAAGTGAGCCATCGGGCCCATATGAATCTCATTAGCGCCAAGACAAATCATGGTCGCCGCCGAAGCGCACTCCAAAGGCACATAGGCGACAAGATCATTAAAGCGCTCTCTTAACATATTCACAATACGCAAAGCTGCTTCAACATCACCACCATTGGATTTAATAAAAATTCCCGCTTGATTAGCATGCCCGACTTTTTCAAGAATTTCGTACAGAGCAATCACATCGTTACCACAAACACTACCACGATCTGAAGTCCAGTAAACAATAATTTCTCGACCGGTCATTTCACTTAAGCGAGCAATATTTTCTTGCGTCTTTGAAAATAAAATCGGGGGCTGCTTTACATTGGGTCTTTCGGACATTGGTCTTCTCCTTATAAGTATCTAGCCTTTTCCTTCCACCATTTGAAAATGAAATAAACGATCGCCATTTTCTTTACCAGTCAAAAGTTGGAGGCCTTCAGTGATTTTTATTTGCGCCCCTATGGGCTGTGGCTCTTTGGTATTGACATCAATCAAGTTGGGCAAACCCTCATTGACGAGATACCATTGATTTTGATGAAAAACAAAATAACCTAATCGGCGTTTTTGAGCGGGCGTTAAACGCTCGTTTGGCTGCACAAACCGGTTGGTATGCCACCTAAAGAGAGATTGGTTAGAGTAAACCATCAAACGGTGATTATCTGGACTAAAGTTACCATCACGGCCTGAATAAAAATTAATAACCGGCAATAGGCCTTTGTAGGGCTGGCTACAGAATGGACACTTGGGTGATGTGCTATTATCAAACACATACCATTTTTGTGCACACTTTGGATTCACGCAAGGCTGCACCAAATCAACGGTTTTAATCAATGCATTTTCCCAATCGTCTGCTGTTGGGCGTTTTTCCGGTTTGTGCAACCCCTCGATAAACGCCTGCTCAAACAATTGGCTCAAATAGGGCCCCGTCAGCGTATAGGGTAACCGAGTCGTATCTTTCCAGGGCAATTCGCTGGGCTTGGCTTTTTTAGGATCAATTCGATTTTCTTTACTTGGATGCTCAACAAATAACGCCTTTTCTCCCATCGCTAATAATTCGTCTTTATGAGGATCTAGATCATGAACCTTATCACCTCGCAATGGATGTCTCAGCAATAAATAATTGTAAATCATTACCGCTAATGCGTGTCGATCCGAAAGGATAGTGGGAAGCTTCCGCTCGGGGTCTGTTTTCGATAAGTGCGATGTCGCCAGTACTTCAGGCGCAATAAAATCTGGGGTGCCCACCACATCTGGTGGGTATTTACCTGGCACCACTAAACCATCTACATCGATAATGGTCGCGTTACCAGTGGTCGGAGAAATCAATACATTTTTGTAGCTTAAATCCGAGTGAGCCAACCCCGCCGCATGCAAACGACGAACAGACCGCGCGATAAGTAAAGAGATACGCAAATAACTCAACCAATCGCCTTTTTCTCGATCATCCAAAAAACGATTTTGATTACTCGCTGAGGCAAACCATTTACCTTGCTTTTCCTTACCTTTTATTTTCAAAAAATCATTATTAACCGAGCCAAATTGAAAGAAAAAATGCGAACGATATACCGGCATAACAATGCCAGTTAAGCCATTATACTCCACTATTTTTTCCGGCCAACAAAAAAGATTTTTCCAATAATTACCCGTTTCATTATCAAAAATGCGAGTTTTATACTGCCCGGTAATCATCTCTAAACGGTGGCGACTGGCTTCATCAATAGGTTGTCTGTAAAAGGCAACCACATAATTTTTACAGGGGCTGAAGTACACATCCTTCATCGTGCCTGCACCAACGACCACATCGTCAGCAAATTCCACTCGTGAACCATCCGTCGCTGTTAAGGTTTGAATCGCCACACAACCTCCTATGATTTGATAGAACAAATAGCGATGGAGCGATCATCGTGATGGCCAGGAGACCAAAAGTTCAACCACTCAATCAAATCTCCCTTCGCCTTTTGCTCATCTGGCTCTGTCAATAAAGGGCTTACCTCTTGCCACAAAGCATCCCATTTTTCGATTTCCCCCATTTGACGTTCACTATCAAACCACGGGTCGGTGATGCCATCAGTTGCGAGAATAATGGCCGTCATTGCTGGTACTTTTGTCAAAAATACCCGACTATAAACACTGCCATCCTCAAACATTTTTTTATCCAAAAAGCGGGTTTGCCCAGCAAACTGACCGCCATCGGGCTTTCCAAACAATGTCACTTGTTCATTTTCTTGGTAAATAACCGCTCCGCCATCACCCACCCAAAAACCAAATACAATATGGCCATCCTCAAGTGGCTTATGGGCAGCAACCAACAAAGTGGTAGAGTAGTCCTTGAAACTATCGCCTGGATTTTTATCCACCTCTTCTTGAATTTTTAAAGCTGCCGTATAAACTGCTTTAACCATCGTTTGTTGATAAACCTGCTGTAAACGCTGTTGATTTTCAGGATTATTTTCTGCCGCTAAAGCTTTATAATACACAATGAGCTGCTCACCTAAATAACCATTTAGCGCTTCTTTTAATGTTTCCGCGGTACTACGGCTTGCAATTTCTGATCCCCGACGAGAATATGGGCAAGAACCCGCTCCATCGGCCACACAAAGAATGTTCCACTCACCTATTTTATTAGCGATCTCCATAGAGAAAT
The DNA here is from genome assembly GCA_964226685.1 of Polaribacter sp. Classification (GTDB taxonomy): domain Bacteria; phylum Pseudomonadota; class Gammaproteobacteria; order Pseudomonadales; family Cellvibrionaceae; genus CAXQRU01. Next base: position 23,420 of record CAXQRU010000076.1, read on the forward strand.
CATCATCTCTATGTATGCCTGTATGGGCGTGTGAACGACCACGAACGCTACCGCCAAGTAAGATAGCTTTGTCATTCAATAAACGCTGGCTGTCCGCATCAGGTTTATGGAACCGCGCGGTATCATCAGAGGGTAAATTTTTCCATAAGGTTTTAGGATCGGGAATGACCGTCACCTTTAATTCACCCACCATCGCTCGCTTTTCACCATTGGGCAAGTATTGGAAGCAGGATACTTTAATTTTATAGTCACCTGCCTGAGTCGCTTTAGCACTGATAATGAGCGGATCATTTTGGCAAGTCGCCTCTTCAAAGCTCTCATCGGGGTGAACATGGGTAATCTCAATCTTGCCATCAACAGCATCTTGAAGGGTAATTTCTTCCTGAAAAAGCTGTCCAGCCATAACATTCGCAATTCGCATTCGAATCGGCTCCGGCTTTCTAGGTTTTTGTGCATTAGCCGGCGGTCGTTTTAACATATTTGGTGTCCTTTGTAGCGGCAAACCAAGCTTTTTATAAGCTTGTACAATAGCGCTATCAAGTTGTTTTAGGTGATGTAACACGCAAGGATCTTGAATCAGCTCTCTCAACAATCGTTTCTCTTGCGCTTGCTGATGAACATGTCCATAGAGTTTGAAGAGATGCGAAAGCAAATGGGACTGTGACACTAACCCTGCCCTCTTTCCACATCAAAATCTCCACCACCGCTACGCATATCAAACTGTAAAGATTTGGAGCACCAAGGACAGGTCGCCAACCCAGATTCATTCAAACACAATAGACGCTTGCATTGGCACATCGCAAAGCTAATCGGATTACTGCACTGAGGACAAGAAGAGCCTCCTTCTAAGTTTGAAGTGCTGACACTTTGTTTTAAATCCGTTTCAGAACTCCAATCAAAGTAACTATCATCCAAAGCGTAGCTGCCTTCAAAACCAAAAAAATCAGATTTTATAAAACTAATTCCATCCGTTTGACTTCGAGCGTATTTCATTAAGTAGGGTTTTTTGTTCTTACTACAACGCGCCGTTAACACTACGTAATCTGGATCTGCCACGGCAAAGGCGTCAACATCTTTTACAATGGTAATACCCGCATCATCCGCTTTTTCTAAGGAGATGGTACCCGTGCTACCTTCCAGTTCAACTTTTTGACTTTGTGCACGCACAGAAGCACTGACCCACTCAATGAACTTCTTAAATTGTTCATCAGAAGCATTTTCAATCGCCAATATATTTTCAGTCAGTTGCCCCAGGACTTGCATATCGGCATTATTGCCTAAGGTAATCGCCACCAATGATGCCTTAGATGCATAATCTTGCTGCCATTTTTTGACCGCTGCCATCGGGCTATCGGTTGGTTTGCCATCGGTAATGAGAAACACCACCGGTTCCCAATCACCACGTTCTTCAAGAGTGGTTTTCTTAACCTTAGTATCAATTTCCTCCATCAATACCCGCAAGCCTTCACCTAAAGCCGTGCCACCACCGACAGGAATTTTTGGCGGATAAAAGCTCACCAAATCAACCAATGGAGTTAAGGCTTTTGCTTTTCCCGCAAAGGCAATCAAGCTAATGAAAACCGTCTCCAATGACTGCGGGTCTTGCCGCAAACTAGACACAATTCTTTCAATGCCTTCTTCTAAACGTCTAAGCGGTTCTCCCACCATCGATTCAGACACATCTATCACAAAAAATATCGGCAAACGGCGCATGGTTTTCTCCTCAGTAACTTAAAGGACGATCTGTACTTCAGGTGGTGGCGGTGGCAAAGTATTATTCATTGAATCATCGATACCAGCACTCATAGAACCAGCAGAAATTGAATCACTGACCCATTTGAAGAACTGAGCAAACGCAGAGCTATCCATATTATCTAACGCGACTACCTTGTCAGTGATTTTCTTCAAATAATCACTGTTGGCTTTAGGCCCAGCCGCACAAGCAATGATTTCGGCAAATTGACAATCTTTTAACTTAGGTACTGCCTCATTAAATACTTGTAAGTCTGAGGGTGAGCCGTCCGTCATAATAAACAGCATCGGACGAAAATCCCCCTTGGCCTCTTCAGAGGTTTTAACCACATTAGCTTTGACTTTTTCAATCAAAAACTCTAAACCTTCGCCCATATGCGTCGCACCAGATCGTGGCAATTCGATATCACCGACTTGAGCCTCCTCAAGGGGAGTTAATGGTAAAAGCTCTTTTACCTCACGATCAAAGGTAATTAACGAAATATGAACCGATTCCAATGCATAGGGATCTTGTCTCAGGGCTGAAAGCATCGAAGAAATGCCCACATTAACCGCATGAATCGGCTCTCCATGCATGGAGCCAGAGCTATCTATTAGTAAATAAACTGGGAGTCTTCTACTCATGATAAACCTCATTTGTATGGAGATACCGAAGTATCTCCTAATTTAAGAATCGAATTATAGATAACGCTCTTGTACTGTTCTAACTGTACCCGGTAAATCTCTATCAATAGTCACATCACCGATGGCGGTAAATTTCCATTGTCCATCTTTCTTATAGAGTTTACCCATGACCATTGAAACTGAGCCAGCAAATTTTGGATCGTTAGCAATATCAAAAGTCGCATGAACGGTATCAACACGAGTCGGAGTCCCCTCAAAAAGGCGAATGGATGCAAAAGGAATGTCTTTAAAATCTTGTTGCTGAAATGAGTTTAGAACAAAGACAATTTGTTCAACTTGAGGGGCCACATGATCAAGACTGACCACAATAACCTCATTATCAAGACCATCATCACCGTCGACATCGCCAGTTCGATCATCACCAGAATGCTGAATGCCTTGCCCTCTTAAATTATTAAAAAAGACGACTTCGTGTAACTCTTTACTGGCCGTAAATGTTGCACAACTCGCATCGAGATCAACGGCTACTTTTTTCTTGCCGCCAAAGAAACCTTTTTTTTCCATTGCGCCCCAGTTAACACCAACGCACATTTGCTTAATTTGGCTGCCGTCATCTTTTTCTAAACTGATTCGCTGCCCTTTTTGTAGTGAAACTGCCATTTTTCTATCCTCTTTTTATCGGTTGATTTTATAGATCGGAAGAGCGTCGTG
>CAXQRU010000077.1:0-4459 GCA_964226685.1 Polaribacter sp.
CTGGAGTTCAGACGTGTGCTCTTCCGATCTAAATCGCTTTATTTCATACGATGGGTAACTTACCTGAGCCAAAAACAGCCCACAGATTTTGCTGACGAGGCCTTATTTGGAGCCCTGTTTTCGATAACTTTTCTATCTCCCAAGACGATTGAGCAATCAGCCAAAGGGTTCGTTAAATTCCAAATCGAAAAAGAAGTTCGTGAAAAATATCAGTCGGCAAGCGAATCCGCCCTGGCAAACAAAGCACTACACATTGCCGATAAGCTGGGGCTAGAAAAAGATAAAATCCAAAATAATCTTGATAATAATCTGCCAGACAAAATTGCTAGTGTCATCGCTTCCATGTGCGGTTATGATTGTGAAAGAAAAAATGCATTATCTAAAGAGATAAGCGCCAGCTATCTTGATCGAATAAAAAATATCGAGGTTGCTCAAGACAACCTAGGCAATATTATCAAAGGTAAATATATTGAAATATTAGGCAATCTCAAATTTGATCTGCGTATTTTTTTGGGTGCTAACTTTTTAATGTTCTTAATTCTACTGTCAGTATCATTTTTCAAGCCTCAAGCTATAGCACACTTATTCCTTCCTGGATTACTCTTGCTAGCATCCAACCTAATATCATCTGCTATTTATATTTTCGGGCAAGACTGGTTTTACACTATACTGTACAACGATTACATGGGGTTTGGGTATTTAGTTTATATCGCGATTATTTTTGGTTTTTTAATCGATATCGCCTTTAACAAAGCAAGAGCAACTACTGAAATCATCAATGGCATCGCCAATGCGATTGGTTCTGCCATTTCTGTAGCGTCATGTTAATCGCAATTGAGGCTTAATGAAGCTTTCTTGAAGAAAGCTTCTTGTCGTTAATGAGCTAACTTTAGATTCGCCCCATTTGCAAAGCATCAAATACTTCTTGAGCGGCATCGTAACTGACTAAACCTCCATTACTCGTCATAATATTGCCATCAATAACGTAGTTCTGATCTCTCTGTACCTTTACTGCTGGGTATTGTTTCTGAAATGAAGACTCACCACCAAACCAAGTGGTGGTTTTTTGCAATATTTAACATTTACGCCTATTACAGCAATAAGAAACACGTACCAGAGAAAGTTCGAGTCTTTTTAGACTTTATGCAAACCGAGCTAGCAAAGCTTGGAGAAAACCATCACTCAACTTTTTTATCTCAAAGCCAAGAGATTATGAGCATTAAGTAGGGAATATTTTATTCGCGAAAGGGGTCAAGAAAACTCAATCTTCAGACTGGTGAGATTTGATCAAGCCTTTAACATCTTCCAACTTGACACCACCGGCTTTTTCTTTGGCCGCTTCTATCGCTTGATGGGCCGCATTATCTAATATCTGAGTTTTATCTTTGGCATACTGAGAAATTGCCGCATCATATTTTGCCAACATTTCTCTGGTTTGCTCAGCCGTTTTTCGGGTTTCAGAAATGGTAAAGTAAGCCACGATACCTAAAATCAATAATTCAATCATCCATGAAACCCAATGGTTGGCAATAAACTCGGCAACAGTTCTTCTAGTGTTGCTAGATTCTGTGGTCATTGTCCCTCTCCTTTTGATTAATCATTTATTTAACGCACAAACTGTCCTGCGTTATTCCCATCAGCTGATAGGTCAAGAGTGCCGCCGCAAAATCGTAGGCATGAAAACCATTAATGGGTGCAAACTCCATGATATCAAAACCAATAATGTTTCTTTGACTGGCGACACTTTTAAATAAATTAATGGTTTGATACCAACCTAAACCGCCCGGTACTGGCGTACCTGTAGAAGGAAAGACTGAGGGGTCGATACCATCGACATCAACGGTGAAAAAGACGTTTTTAGGAAAATCATCGGGCAATTGAATCGATTGCAATTGTTCAGGTACAATAATTTCACCATCGATATGATGCACATTATGTTGCAAGCGAGCCTCGGACTCTTCCTCAGAAAATGCCCGTATTCCTAGTTGAAATAAAGGAATGTCCAGCTCCACGATACGCTTCATCACTGAGGCATGGCTGTATAAGTTGCCTTCATAGGCGTCTCGTAAATCGGCGTGAGCATCGATTTGCACCACACCGATATCGCTCATACCTGCTGCCAGCAAGCCTTTAATCACACCAAAGGTCACGGTGTGCTCACCGCCTAGCACCACTGGAATTTTTCCAAGCTTTGCTATCTCGCTGACACCAGCGGCGATGCGCTCAATGACCGCCTCTGGCTCACCAGCACAATCAATGGGTTCATGGGTATAAATACCGGCTTCTGAAGGATGCCTGTGGCCGTTCCAGGTTTCTAATTGCCAAGAGGCTTGCAAAATAGCCGCCGGCCCAAGAGCTGTACCGCCACCGTAGGAAACACTGGCTTCAAAAGGCACTGGCAATACATGAAACTGCGCTTGCTCGGGAGCAGGCTGCTCAATTTCAGAGCCTAAAAAAATCGGATAATCTTGGGTCACATGAGTCTCTTGAGTCACTAGGAAAGCCTCGTTTTAAAATCTTGATAATCAAATTCTCGTATCACTCGAATCTCATCAGTGATCGAATTCCAAATAGCAATGGCCGGCAAGTTAACACCATTAAAGGTGCTGGTTTTGACCATGGTGTAGTGGGCCATATCATCAAACACTAAACGCTGGCCGACTTCTAGTGGCGAGCTAAAACTATAATCACCCATGACATCGCCCGCCAAACAAGTGAGACCGCCCAAGCGGTAGGTATGCTCATACTCTGAGGCTTGACCGGCACCTAAAATATCCGCTCGATAAGGCATCTCTAGGGTATCTGGCATATGACAGGTGGCTGAGCAATCGAGTATGGCTTGAGGCCGGTCGGTGGTCATAACATCCAGCACTTCGGTCACCAAGACACCAGAGCGAATAGCAACCGCCTCACCTGGCTCAATGTAAACTTGTACATCGTGACGTTTTGCTAAACCGATCAATAACTGAATCAAACCGTCAACATCATAGCCCGGCTCACTAATCAGGTGGCCACCACCTAAGTTAATCCAAGAAAGCGTTGGCAAATACTGAGCAAAATGTTCTTCAAAGGCCGCCACGGTTCGAGCTAATGGCTCAAAACCTTGTTCGCAAAGCGTGTGAAAATGCAAACCAGAAACACCCTGCATAATTTCAGGGGTTAATTGGCTAGGCGGAATACCCAAGCGCGACCCGGGTGCACAGGGGTTATAAATATCCGCTGCACCTTCAGAATGCATGGGATTGACTCGCAAACCCACATCAATGTTGGGATTAAGTTGGTTTTTAAAACGTTGATATTGAGTCACACTGTTAAAGACAATGTGATCGGCAATCGGTTGTATGGCCGCAAACTCGCGCTCACTAAAACCCGCTGAGAATACATGGACTTCACCTCCATAATATTCTCTACCCAACAAGGCTTCGTGCAAACCGCTGGCGCAGGTACCCGATAAATATCGAGCCACCAAAGGCGCAAGATGCCAGCACGAAAAGGCCTTTAAAGCGGATAAGACTTTGGCTCCACTGGCCTTTTGTACTCTGGCCAGCGTTTGCAAATTGCGCTCAACCGCCACTTCATCAATAACAAAGCATGGCGATGGCACCCGCGTGGGATCAAACTGTAAAAAGCTCTCGGCCTTCATTGGCAATTCCTAAACTCAATTCAGTTTAAAGTCATCAAGCTCGATGACTTTCCAAGGTAGGCCGTACCGATTCATATCATCCATAAATGGATCTGGATTTAATTGCTCCATATTCCAAACACCCGGCACTCGCCAATGATTTTCGATAATCATCTTGGCACCTATCATGGCGGGCACACCCGTCGTATAGGAAATGGCTTGAGACTCCACTTCTGCATAACAAGCTTCGTGGTCACAAATATTGTAGATATAAACGATTTTTTCTTTACCGTTTTTAACACCCTTCATCACACAACCAATACAGGTTTTACCCTTGGTCAATGGGCCTAAAGTTGAAGGATCAGGCAATAGTGCTTTCAAAAATTGAATCGGCACGATAGAGTGGCCTTCAAACTCCACAGGCTCGATACCCGTCATACCCACATTGCCGAGCACTTCTAGGTGTTTCAAATAATTATCCGAAAAACTCATCCAAAACTGAGCTCTTTTAATGCTTGGAAAGTGCTTAGTTAAGGATTCTAATTCCTCGTGATACAAACGATAAATGTTAAAATCTCCCACTTCTTCGGGGCAGCTAAAACGCGCTTTAACAGACATGGCTGGCGTCTCGACAAATTGCCCGTTTTCCCAATGACGACACGGTGCGGTCACTTCTCGAATATTAATTTCGGGATTAAAGTTGGTCGCGAAGGGTAAGCCGTGGTCACCACCGTTGACATCAATAATATCTAACTCATGAATTTCATCGAGGTAATGTTTAACGCCGTAGGCGGTAAACATATTAGTGGCACCGGGGAGATCGGAAGAGCGTCGTGT
>CAXQRU010000078.1:0-18183 GCA_964226685.1 Polaribacter sp.
ACACGACGCTCTTCCGATCTGTTACATGTAAGAAAAATAATTATTACATGTAATTTTTGTTGACATGTTACATGTAATAGCTATAATCGACCTATGATTAAAAAAACATCAGCCTATTATCAACGAAAATACCGCGAGCGCCTGCGAGAACAGGGGCTGGTGAAGCGCGAAGTGTGGGTTAAACCCGAGCACGTTGGGCTTTTGGCGGACATTGAGAAGCAATTGAGAGATCCTTTGCTATTGGATAAACCATCGGTAGGAATCAGTCAAATGAGTGAAACACAAAAATGGACCAACGATACCTTGCTCACCGCGCTTGCGAACAGCCCATTGGGCGATCGTATCAGCATTGAAGTGGTCGAGGGTGTAGAGCCAGCGCTCTACATTGTTATGCATGATTACGGTGATCTACCCCTATTTGCCACCATTGTTGGCGATCAGATCATTGTTGAGGCCGCGCTTTGGCCGGCTGATGCCATAGCCGATAAGGCCGCATTTAATGAGGTGGTACTAAAGACCCACAAGTATTTTCCTTTATCAACCATCAGCTTAGACACCATGAGCGACGGGGTTGATTATTACCAAATGTTTGGCGCCCTAAGCGCCACATCGACCCTACCCAATGTAGTATTTGAGGTAGAAACCCTGGCTGACAACGTGATTCAAGCGACATCAGCCTATAGTGAATTTTTGAAACCAGACGCATACGCATAAGCGAGGAGCGCAAAAATGAATATTTTAAAGAAGATGATTACAGCATTGCGCGGCGGCATCAACGAAGCCGGCGAAGCCATTATTGACACCCAAGCCCTGAGAATCCTAGATCAAGAGATCAGGGATGCTTCCGAAGAGTTAAAACGCTCGAAAGATAGCTTGGCCGAGATTATTGCCAAAGAAAAACTGGCCAATCAGAAGTGCGATGTCACCAGCAAGAAAATTACAGAGCACGAAGGCTACGCGGTTAAGGCGCTAGAACAGCAAAACGAAACCTTGGCCCTAGAAGTGGCCGAGAAGATCGCCGAGCTTGAAAATCAACTCGCAAACGAGCAAACTGTCGCCCAAGAATTTGCCCAAAGCGGCAATGACCTGCGGGCCGCAATCCTGCAGGCCGAGAACAACTTGCGCCATCTTAAGCAGCAGGTGGATACGGTCAAGGCAACAGAGAGCGTACAGCGTGCTCAAGAAGCGGTGGCCGAGCGCCATAGCGGTGCCAATAGCAAGATGCGCACAGCAATGGATTCTCTTGAGCGCATTAAAGAGAAGCAAGCACTGAAATCAGCGCAAATGAGTGCAGCCAGGGAGATGGCTAACGAAACGCCGGAGTCGTCTTTGGCAAGCAAACTGGAAGCGGCAGGCATTACCACCTCAACCAGTGCCAGCGATGTGCTTGAGCGCCTAAAAAAGAAGGCTAAGTAAGGGCCAGCAATACGCACCACTGACCCCAGCAGTGGTGCCAATAAAACAGGAATGACAGGAGGGGGGATATGTTCGCAATATTATTAACTGACAAAATGGATGTGTTTTATAAAAACATATTGTCCTTCCCTACCATTGTTTTTAGCATACTATTGTTAATTTGCATCCTATTTTGGCTGGTAGCCATTCTAGGATTTCTCGACATCTCATTTATGGATCCCGATGTCGACGTTGGAGATGTCGGTGACATTGGAGATGTAGGAGACGTAGGCGGCGACGCCGGCCCAAGTGCTGTGGCCGGTATCATCCAGCGCTTTGGTCTCAACGGTGTACCGCTAACCATCATTATTACATCCATTTCTTTGATCGGCTGGCTCATTAGCTTCTATACCGTACACATTCTATTCCCTCTGATTCCAAGCGGCTTACTGACGTGGGTTGCCGGGGTAGGCACTCTATTAGGGGCGACCATCGGCGCCACGTTTATTACCGCCATGCTCATCAAACCTCTGCGCCCTTTGTTTAAAAAGCTTGAGGTACACCTCGACAAACGCATCGTAGGACAAACGGCCAAAGTGAGAAGCTCGCGAGTGGACCAAGCGTTTGGTGAGGCTGTTTTAGAAGATGGTGGCGCAGGCTTGATATTAAAAGTTCGCTCAGCCGATCATCAGGTCTATGGCCGAGGCGATGATGTTGTCATCATTGACTATGTCGAAGCAGATAATACCTTCAAAGTTGTTTCACTTGAGGAATTTCAATCCATGAGATCCTCTATTTAACCATCGTTTACTAACAAGGAGATAAAACATCATGCAAACCATCACCAAAGGACAATCTCGTCCTACTCATACATTAATGGAGAACACACTATGAGCGAGTACATCCCACACCTTATGACTTTATTGATCGTCGTCGGGGTGATCTTTGTTGTCCTTTTGGGCTTCATTGCCATCGTTAAGGCTTGGTATATTAAAGTTCCTCAGGGAACCGCCTTGATTGTTAACGGCATCCGCAACATCAAAGTTAGCTTTACTGGCGCACTGGTTTACCCTGTGATCAATAAAAAGGAATTTATGAAAATATCCTTAATTACCTTGGAGGTAGATCGCCGAGGTAAGGATGGTTTGATCTGTCAGGATAATATGCGTGCGGATATTACCGTAGCATTTTATCTTCGCGTAAATGAAACTGCAGCCGATGTATTAAAAGTTGCCAAATCGTTAGGTGCCGATCGCGCGTCAGATAAAAACGCCGTGAATGAATTATTTAATGCTAAATTTTCTGAAGCGCTAAAAACCGTGGGCAAGCAAATTGAATTTACCAAGCTGTTTGAAGATCGCTTGGAGTTTCGCGAAAAAATTGTTCAGGTCATCGGTAACGACTTAAACGGCTATATCTTGGAAGACGTAGCTATCGATTATCTTGAGCAAACCCCAAAAAGTGCGCTAGATCCAAACAATACCATGGATGCTGAAGGTATTCGCAAGATCACGGAGCTGACAGCTATTCAAAACATAACCACCAACATGCTAGAGCGCGATGAGCAACTAGCCATTAAAAAGAAAGACGTGGAAACCTATGAAGCCATGCTGGAGCTAGAGCGCCAGGAAGCCGATGCCGCCGCCAGACAAAAGCGCGAAATCGAAACGTTGAAAGCGCGAGAAGAAGCAGAAACCAAAAAAGTTCAAGAGGAAGAACGCAAAAAAGCGGAATCAGCCACTATTGCCGTTGAGCAAGATCTAGCTGTGCAAATGGAAAATCAAAAGCGTGAAATCGAAGTAGCGGAACAAAACCGTCAGCGCGCCGTAGTGATTGAAATGGAAAAAGTCACCCGGGCACGCGATCTTGAAATCGTTTCTCGCGAACGTGAAGTTGAGCTGCAAAGAATCGAGGCTGAAAAAGCCGTCGAGGTGGAAAAGAAAGAAATAGCCAACGTCATTCGCGAGCGTGTAGCAGTGGATAAAACCGTTGCTATCGAAGAAGAGCGTATTAAAGAAGTGCGTGAAGTGTCAGAGGCTGATCGCTTAAAGCAAGTCCAAGTATTAGAAGCGGAAGCACTTGCTGAACAGGCAAAAGTCAAAGAAGTGAAAGCGGCTGAAGCACAAGAAATCTCAGCCAAACATAAGGCCCTTGAAATCACAACGATTGCTCAGGCTAAGTTAGAGGCCGCGGCCAAAGAGGCCGATGCCAAGAAGAAATTGGCTGAGGCCACCCAAGCAGAGCGTGCAGCCCCCGGTTTAGCCGATGCCAAAGTACAAGAAGCCAAAGCCGAGGCCTTAGAGAAAGAAGGTTTGGCCGAAGCGCATGTGATCAATGCCAAAGGTAGCGCGGAAGCTGAAGTCATTGCGAGCAAAGGTGATGCCCAAGCGAAAGCGGACAAAGGCATTGGTTTGGCGCATGCTGAAGTCACTCGTGAGCAATTTAAAGCTGAAGCCGATGGCTTGGTTGAGAAATTCAATGCTATGGGCACCATGAGCGATGCCGCTAGACAACATGAGGAATTCCGCATGAGTCTTGAGACCGCGCTCAAAGAAGCACTCGCTTCAATCGACGCCGGCAAAGACATCGCGAAAGAAAATGCGGAAGTACTGGCCACTGCACTTCAAAGAGCGAAGATCGATATTGTGGGTGGTGAGGATCACTTCTTCAATAACTTTGCGAAAGCCTTGTCGATGGGTAAAGCGATTGACGGCTTAGCAGATAAGAGCAGCATGCTGGGCTCGATTATCAGCAAATTTATTGATCGCCCAGAAGATGTGGTTGCTGAAGAATCAGCAGAATAATCTTGCAAGCCCTGCACCGGCTCTCGCCGGTGCTCATTAAAACTGAGTAAAACGTAGAGGGAGAAAGTATGTCGTCTCAGGATAAATCACAAGCACAAGACGATAACGCAATTGTTAATGAAGCGGTTGCTCAAGGTGGCGCATACGAGGTCATTCGCCAACGCCTAGTTGACCAAGCTCAGCAGCTACATAAACACACTCAAAGCTTAAACGAGGCGCGCATTAGCGAGTTCGGCTCGCCAGACATGAGTGTTTTGGCTCGAGTGCGCGTGCGCACGGAAAATAATTGTGTCGCTAGAGATATTGTAGAAGTGGGTCAGCACTTACTGTTTGGTTACAATGTTTTTATAGGGCTCAAGCGCGAGACTAAAGTCGATGATGTTTTTTCTCTTTACACAATTACCCAAAACGATGATCAGTACGAACTAACCCCCGTTACCGCCAGCAACACATTTTTAACGGATCCAAGATTTGTCAGCGATTTCGATGAACTCTATCGTTACTACAAACACACCAAACTCATCCAGTTATCAGTTCGCCATGGCAAATTGTTAGCGGGTTTTCAAATTGGTGAGAAACTCGAAGATGTTCGGGTATTTCGTTGGTCAGTATCTGCTGACGGCAAAGATATTAGCTATATTGATAATCGGGGTGAGCGTGACCTTGCCCTACCCCCACCCTACGATTTTGAGTGGGTTAATACGACTCGCGAAGATATTGTGCACAGCCGTCATCCGCATATCAATATTGAAGACACCTTGTTTATCAGTAATAACAAGGGCTTTTTGAATATAAAAATCGAAGACAATACCGAAGAAGGCATGTCAGTTTTTAGAGAAAAAGTTGAAGATGATACTCAGTCTCTTGATGACCTCTCTGTCAGCTATGCCATAACTGGCAAGTTAATTTTATTGAAAATATTACCGTATCGAGAGCAAATCTCTCGATACTTTGTTTACAACACGTTGACTCAAACCATTCAACGCATTGATGCCATTGGTCAATCTTGTGTGCAGCTTCCTGAAGATCACGGCATTATTTTCCCGGGCGGCTATTATTTAGAAAGTGGCGAACACAAAACCTTTGATGAGCAATATACAGGTTTAATGTTTAAACGCAGTTTTCGATCGCCTAACGGAGAGGATGTATTGTACATTTTCTATGAACCCGTAGAAGGTGTTGTCGGCTTGTTTGCCTACAATATGATTAATAAAACCTTAAAAAATCCCATTTATGGTCATGGTTACGCACAGTTTGATAATGGTTTAATCATTATTTTTTCATCGGAAGGCGAGCCAACTCGCGTTCACCCCATGCAATTATGGCAAACACCTTTTTTTAGCGCCGAGTACGCCAGCGCCCTACCCGATAGCCAAACACCACTTGGTAAAATTGGCAACGCTGAACTCGTTCGCGGGATTTCGGATTTATTTAGCATTTGTCGAATTGTCGACAATCAATCGGTCTCCATGCGTTTATATGAAGAGCTAACTAGAATTACTCAAAAAATATTTGATGACTACTACTGGCTGACTCAAGATAACTTCAATGATATCAAAGATTCGGTCAATCTAATTACTGCAACGGCTGAACTGGTCATTGATGAGTTCGAAAAAGTTGAGAGCATTCGACAGCAATCGGCCAAGACTTTACAAAAAGCGCAAGAAGAGCAAGAAAAAATTATTAGCCAAGCAAGGCCCGATAATTGGGAAAGCGCCGAACAATATGTTAATGCGTTAAGAAAGATTCGCCAGCAACGGGGTCACTTATCGACAATTTCTGATTATCGATACATCGACAAGAAAAAAATTAGTGATTTAGATCAAGAACTGGTAAAAATTGAAGAGAAATTAAGTGAAAAAACCGTTACCTTCTTGGTGGGAGAAGAGGCTTTAACGCCGTATTTCACAAAAGTAGAACAATTAGATCACGGCGTAGAAACAGCCAACACGATTGCAGAATTGACACCCATCATTGAAGCCATTGAAGGTACCACGGCAGGACTCGATGTACTTTCTGAGTTGATGGGCACGCTACAAATAGATGATGCCACCGTGCGCACACGCATCATTGACTCGATTTCTGAAGTCTATGCCAAACTCAACCAAAGCAAAGCTCAGGCGAATCATCGTAGAAAATCTCTGGGCTCACAAGAAGCGGTTGCTCAATTTAGTGCTCAATTTAAATTGTTTTCTCAAAGCATTACAAACGCTCTTGGCTTGGCAACCACACCAGACAAATGTGATGAACAATTATCACGCTTACTTGCTCGGTTAGAAGAGTTAGAAAGCCAATTCAGTGACTTTGAAGATTACCTGGCCGATATTATTACCAAAAGGGAAGAAGTGTATCAGGCCTTCGAGGCCCATAAACAACAATTACTCGATGAAAGGCAACGAAAATCGCAAGCGGTGATGGAGGCGACCAATCGCATTTTATCGAGCATTGAAAAACGCTCACTAAAATTCACCGACCCCGATGAACTCAATACTTATTTTGCGTCCGATAGCTTGGTCGCCAAAGTGCGAGAATTTGTTGAGCGCTTAAGAGATTTGAACAGTGCGGTTCAAGCCGATGATGTCGAGGCTCGTTTTAAATCCATTAAAGAGCAATCCATTCGCGCCCTTCGAGACAAGACTGATATTTATGAAGAGGGAGGCAATGTGATTAAACTTGGGCCTCGCCATAAATTCAGCGTGAATACCCAAGAGCTTGATCTCACCCTTTTCCCGAAGGAGGGGGTCATGAATGTGCATTTGACGGGCACCGATTTCTATGAACCCATTAAAAATGAAGATTTGGACTCTTTAAAAGCCTATTGGGGTTTGGCGGTCGAATCGGAAACCCCTCAGCTCTATCGAGCTGAATATCTTGCTGGCTCCATTATCCGTGCTGCTCAAAACCAAACCGATGGTTTAACGATAGAAATACTCAATACCGCTTTGCTAGATGATAACCATTTAAGCAAGTTAGTTCGAGATTTTGCCACGCCGCGCTATAAAGAAGGCTACGAAAAAGGCATTCACGATCACGATGCCACCTTGCTATTGAAAAAATTATTACCGGCTATTGCCAGTGCTGACCTACTCACGTTTGACCCGACCAGCCGAGCCTTGGCTCAAGTGTTCTGGGCGAGCATAGAGCAAAGAAATATTTCAGGTATTGCTCACCGAGCTTGGATTGAACAAGCTCAATCAGCCGTGCAGTTAAATGAAATTTTTGCCAGCCACAAAGCATTGGATTTATTGATTGATGATGTAGAAACGGCGTTAAAGCTGTTTTTAGAGAGACACCCCTTAGCACTCGACACCTACCATCAACGCCGAGCGGCGCACTATTTAGTGTTAGAACTTGGGCGCGATAGACTGGACTTTATCACTAGCAAATACGCGGAAAATTTAGCGGGAGAACTCAAACGTTCGTTAACGGATGAGCAGTGGCGACAGTATCAAAAATCATTAGATAATTTAAGCGGCCAGCCCAACCGGCGTTGGCAATTAACCAACACTTGGCTCAATGCCTTAATTGAGAACAAACAACTCGGTCGCCTAGCTCACTACTTATCTGAGGCCATAGCCTTTTTAATTATTCGCGAACCCTTGAGTCGCCGCTCAGTTGAAGTCGATTTAGAAATTGATGTTCAGGGTTTACTGGGTAATCATAGTCGAATTGTGGATCGAGGCTTACTGCTATCTGTTGATAATTTCTTGCAGCGTTTCGAGCAACATTGCACGGAGGTAATCCCCTCTTATCATCGCTATTTAGCATTGCGCCAACAAATCGCCGAGCGCGAACGCAAACAGTTAAGGCTAGACTCCTTTAAGCCTAAGCCCTTAAGTTCATTTGTTCGCAACCGGCTCATTAATGAAGCGTATCTACCGATTATCGGGGATAACCTTGCCAAACAAATGGGCACTGTGGGTGAGAGCAAACGAACCGATTTGATGGGATTATTAATGATGATCTCGCCTCCTGGTTACGGTAAAACCACATTGATGGAATACGTTGCCAGCCGCTTGGGTTTGATTTTCATGAAAATCAACTGCCCCTCCTTGGGTCACGATGTAACCTCGCTAGATCCTGCACAAGCGCCAAATGCAACCGCCAAACAAGAGTTGAATAAAATCAATCTGTCCTTTGAGATGGGTAATAACGTTATGCTTTATCTGGATGATATTCAGCACACTCATCCAGAATTTTTGCAAAAATTTATTTCATTGTGTGATGGTACGCGGCGAATTGATGGTGTTTGGAACGGCGAGACCAAAACCTATGATATGCGCGGGCGTAAATTTTGTGTGGTGATGGCAGGCAACCCCTATACCGAGTCGGGCGAGGTTTTCAAAATTCCTGATATGCTTGCCAACCGCGCTGACATTTATAATCTGGGTGATATCTTAGGCGGCATGGATGAACAATTTGCCTTGAGTTATATTGAAAACGCACTCACTTCCAACCCTGTGCTCGCACCACTTGCACTGAGAGAATTGAGCGATGTCTATAAACTGGTTCGCATGAGCCAGGGTGAGAATGTCCCTAGCACGGATTTAAGCTACAGTTATTCGGGTGCTGAGATTAACGAGATTACACAAGTCTTGAAAAAATTATTTGTGATCCAAGATGTCGTGCTCAAAATTAATCAGCAATATATTGCCTCAGCCGCGCAAGATGATAAGTATCGGACCGAACCGGCCTTTAAGTTACAGGGTAGTTATCGAAACATGAATAAAATGGCTGAAAAAGTTTCGGCCGTTATGAACGATGAAGAACTGATGGCGATGATTGCCGATCACTATTTGGGCGAGGCACAACTATTAACAACCGGCGCCGAGGCGAATTTATTAAAGCTTTCTGAACTTAGAGGCAATATGACACAGGAGCAGCACGCTCGCTGGCAAGCCATTAAAGCCGACTTCCTGCGCAATAAAGCCATGGGCGGCGATGAAACCGATACTGGCAACAAAATGGTTGTGCAGCTTAATGATATCGTCAATAGCTTAAAACAGTTGGGTGTGGCAACGCAAAGTAGCGGGCAATCATTGACGAGCGTGGTGGAGTCGATCAATCATCAAAATAGCGAATCGCAACAGGCGGCTATTGACCAATTAAGCAATATTGTAAAAGGTTTGCAGCAGCTAGGAAAAATCACCAATAGTAACGGCAAATCCCTAGCCGCACTGGTTGAAAACCTAGAAAAAGAAGAGCCTTTATTGCTGGATGAAGCGACTCAACCGCAGTCTGAAAGTTCACAAATGGTTGAAGCACTGGTTCAGGCTTTGGAAAAAATTGAAACCGTTGGCGAGGGTGCGCCCAATGAGATTGCACATTCTCTAGCGCAATTGACCCAGGAAATCGATCAAATCGCCAAGCCCTTGATCAAGAAGATGGATAAAAAATTATCGGTTGATTTGAGAACTTACTTTAGAGTCACTGAATTATCCAAAAAAATTATTGAAATGAATCAAAAATCGCCGGCAAAAAAGGCAACCAAAGGAGAGTAGTATGAGTTATTTAGTTAAGGAACCTCTGATCAAGTCTAGCGTGCCTCTGGCCTAGCAGGTTTGTTCGAGATCTAGGCGCTTCTTTGCAGCAATGTCTAGACCTTGCAAAAAGGAGCAACAACGATATCGGACAAACCTGCAGGCCCCGAAGGGCGTGGCCAAAACGTCCATATGCTGCGTTGAACTTCTTGCAAAGGACTAAGGCCATTAGACTGCGAAGTCCGCCTTGCCTATGAACGTTTTGACTCACGCAGAGCCGGCTAGACTTGATCAGAGGTTCCTTAAGTTATAAATCCATTCAATGTTTTGCTAACGATGGCCGTTTGCTAGTTGATGAACTGGATGAATTATTATCCATCGCCTTGCGCGACGGCGTCGTTGATGAAGACGAACAGCGCGTGCTGAACAATATCATCGATCGATTAAATCCTGATGAACTCACCACAGACATGCTGGATAAAATTGCCGAGGTAAAAAAAGCCATTAATGCCTAATCGACCAAATAAGGCTACCCATTTTCGGTAGCCTTATTCATCTTAATTCACGTTAAACTCGCTCAAAACCCCAACGACTGTAACGGATCAAGCCTTTTAATTCCAACATCATTAAGCCCGAAGCCAGCTCACTGGAATCTAAGCAAGTCATATCGGTTAATAGCTCCAAAGATACGGTATCAAATCCCATAGCATCGTAAATGGTTTGCTCGTTCGGCGCTAAACCTTCGCTGGATCGTGCCTCGTGAGCAAAGGCCTTAATGGGACTCAATACATCCTCCAAATGCTCGGCAATATCCTCTGGCGACTCGGCCAAAATGGCGCCCTGGCGAATTAATTCGTGTGGCCCTTTAGACTGTGGATTTTGGATGGAACCTGGCAAGGCAAACACTAAGCGATTTTGCTCATTGGCCAAACGCGCGGTAATTAGTGAGCCGCTTTTAATGGCAGCCTCCACGACAATGGTGGCACAACTTAAGCCGCTAATGATGCGATTACGCTCAGGGAAGTGGCCGGCACGGGGCGGCGTGGTCGGTAAAAACTCGCTCACCAACGCACCCCCATGTTCTAAAATTTCCTCAGCCAAACGCTCGTGACGCTTGGGGTACACTGAGTCCACGCCCGTTGCCATCACCGCAATGGTGGGCTTGCGCTGATCCACCACGGCCTGATGGGCGGCACCATCAATACCGATCGCCAAACCACTGGTGACCACAAAACCGCTCAGAGCCAATGATTGCGCAAAATAGCGCGCGTTGCGCGCGCCGCCGGCACTGGGGTGGCGCGATCCCACAATGGCCAACTGCGGCAAGGTTAATGGGCTAACATCGCCGCGCACAAATAACACCAAGGGCGGTCGCACGGTTTGTGCCAACAAGGGCGGGTAATGTTCACTGCCGTAAGCGACCAGTGTGGCTCCAAAGCGTTCTAACTTTTCCATCACCGCCTGAGCTTGGCGATGCAATGGGCTGGCAGCCCCTGCCGCTTGATAATTGCCTAAGGCTTGTTTGGCTTTGTCATTGATGGTGAGGGCCTGTGGGTCAGCGTTTAAGATCGCTTCAGGGGTTTGAAAGTGCTCAAGCAGTTGCCAAGCGGTATTGCGGCCAACGCCGGGGAGTAATTGCAATAATAAATAGGGGGACATAGTTCATCCTTGAATTAAATTAAATCACCAGTGTAACCAAAAATTCTGGTTCGCTCAATTGGTATCTAGGCCCTTTCTCAAAATTCAATTGGCTCGCTTGGGAGACTCTTCACATGTCACAAAACTGTCATAAAAAAGTCATCCCCATCAGGTAGAATGTAAAGTGTAGTACCACCTCAAGCCACCTTTTCGTTTTCGTACTACTTAGGCTTACTCTCAACCCTCCCTATCTATACAAGGAATTTTTTCAAGGAGAAATCATGAAACCTGAAACCGCAGCTGGTGTCAGGGTAGATACTCTGCACCAACAAGATCCTCCTACGTATTTAGGGGATCTAGCCAAAAACCAACTTGCCGTCAGAGGCCCTGTAAGAGCCAATGACCCAAGAGCACTTAACCAACTCCACAACCGCATGGAGAAATTTGCACCATTGGGTAGCGAAACGGATCGAGCCACGGCTCCCAGTAACTTTGTTAGTGGTGTCTTTGCTATCGCAGCGACAACTCTGGCTGCCGTTACTCTGCCGGTGCCAGCGTTTGCGGTAGCATCGGTGGGTCTTTTAGCTCGCTCTTACGTTTCACAACGCGCAGAAATGCGCAAGAAACTATTGGCTAGCAATAAAGACTCGGTCAATGCTTTCCAGCGAATGAAGGCCGCAAGGACTTCAAGAGCTGAAGCTAAGACTCAAGGCCTAGCGTTTAGCCTCAAGAGTTGCTCAAAGATAATGGCTTGGCGACAAGTCAGAATCAGTGCGGCGAGTATACCCTTGCTTACAGCTATTGGCTTGGGTATTGGCAGCGCCGCTGGCACCATGGGCTTATCGCTGGTGGGAATAGCCGCTGTGGCTGCTATCTCCTTGGCCGTGAGCTTGGCCGCTCAAGCTTTAGCAGCCTCCAAAGCTGACAAAGCCGCGCTCGAAGCTGAAGTACAACAAGAAGCGCTTCAACAGTATTCTCTTGGGTTACCCACCCACGGTGAGAATGGAGAAATCCTGCCTCACTCAGACAATGAGAATATCAAAGAAGTGCCCGAGGCGCGCCGAGCCTACCTAGTAGACAAGGTCGTTCGAGAGCTTAACCGCAACCCCGCCATTGTAGCGCCACCACCGGCTACCATTGACAGGGCTCCTTCTACCGATGATGACCAGTATTCATTGACCCTGGATGAGGATGGAGCAATCCTACCCAACCCACGACCAGTGAATATTATCGGCAACCCTGACAATCTAGTCCCAGATGATGGGTTTATTACGTTTGAAGGGGAGCAGTATGGGGATCCCGTTGGAGATGATCCAGATCCTCAAGTGGGTGCTCTTCCTGCCGGTGCATTTCCTGTGGGAGCGTTAATTGGCGGAGCCGTTCAGTCTGTGGTTTCTGACCACAGTTCTGCTGGAGCAAGAGGCAATGCCTCAAGTGTGGGTACTGTGGCCAGTGAACGGACACAAAAGCCATTTCGGGGGGGATTTTTCAAAAGCCTACAGGTGTTTGCGCGTTCGCACACACGCCTCTTAGGCTTTGGAATGAATCCTTTTAAGGAACCCAGTGAAAATGACTTGGTCTCTTACCGAAATGCGGTACACCGCTCCAACCAGGTCGCCAATCGCTTTACCGATAATGGTAAACGCTTTGGTGCCTATGTGGGTGCGGGTGCCGGGGCTTTTGGCGCCGTTGGTGCTGCGGGTATTTGGTTAAAACACGGTAGTGATCAAGATTTCGAGTTTGATGGTGCCCATCGGTTATTTGGCCCATTAGGTGGAATCTTGTCGGCGATATCAAGCTGTTACAGTTTGTTCGCCTCCTCGGATGTAAAGCCTGTTGAACTTAGCGATAAGCTCAACAGTACTCTACAACCAAGGCGCTACCAAGCGAGTCCAGAGCAACTTGACAGGGTCAACCTAATCAAGAGCTGGGGCAAGTGTAAACCATCGCTCAATGAGCGGCGCAAAGCCGCGGGCATTAACGTGGCTACGGCCGCAGCCTTAACCGCTTTGACGGTGGCGTCAATACCCGCTGGTGGCATTCCCATTGCCATTGTGGGTTTTGTTGCGATTGGCACTGCGGTTGCGAATATGGCGTCTTCGACCTATCTAGCAGGTTGGCGTTACAATAAGGCGGTGATCAAACAGAAATGTTTTGATGATTGCGTTAAGTTGGCGGCCCAGGGGCGGCTTTTTACAGGTCGGGAGTATACTCCTGAAGCTCGTAACAAGCTCAAATCTTGGGCAAATCCGAAAGGCGGACCTCTGAGTTTTAAAGAGGTGCGACTTGAGGCTTTGGATGCCGAACGTCATATTAATAAGCTGCGTTCTCAACTGCTGATTCGCTAGCATCAGCTTCTACCATCAGCATCACACCCCTCCAAAAGGTGTGGTGCTGTTTTTTCTTTTGTGGACAGGCACGATGCAAGGGATCTTTAAAAATATAAAGATGAACTAAAGGTAAAGGTCGGGGACAGGCATCACTGAAAAATCTTTACGAGTAATTTTGAGGAGTCAGCAAACAGTAGCAAAGCCCATCCATAGGCTATCTATTTTTTGATCAAAAACCAGCCACGCCCATGCTATGGCGCTTAATCTCAGTAATTCTCTCGACCAAAAAATTGCGCTTACGATAAGATTGGCATAAGCCCATTTTGCGATAAATATTTTTTTGATGGGTTTTGAGCGTATTAACGGATTTGTTCAACTCCTTGCTGACACTTTCACGATCCCCTGACTTCGAATAAGCAATCGCCACTTTGGCCTCTTCTGAGGTCAACGAGTATCGATCAATCAAGGTCGCCCCGATCACTTGCTCCTCGATACAATGGGTAAATTTTGGGTTTTTCAAAATACCCCACCGAGCAGAGCGCTGAATATGAATGGCCACTCGATTCAAAGTATCCATCGCTTCGTGAGTCACGCTATTTGGGTCAACCAATAGGCTTAAGGTGGTATAACAATTACCGTATTCAAAAAGGCGCAGCACAATGTAGTCCTCGACTTGAGCTTCTAACTCAACGCGACCACGAACCAAAGAGCGGCTGTACACCTTAAATTTGCTATTTTTATCAAAACTCAAGGTGCCAGAGTTTAACTGCAAGTTAACCTGAGCCCAGACATCCAGTTCGCCGAAATACTCGTTGTAACGCTGGACAAAATCGTGCTCCATATTGACCAAAAAAGAATGCTCAAAAAAGCCCTGATCCAGCAACACTTCACCGGTTTTCATGTTGCGATGCAAAATAGCCGCTTTGCCGCCAGAAAACAAAGAACACAAGTCTTGCAAGACGATATGCCAATGGCTAGGTTTATCGGCTGCCTGATAAATGCTATCAATAAGATGATTAATATTTTTTTCTGAAATCATAATTACCACTGTTTTTCTTATTTCGGTTAAACAATCACCAGCACTACGAGTATCAATTCGTAGATAGATGCAGTTGGAAAAATTTAAGTGATAAAAAATGCCAAAATGTGAATAAAGTCACACTTTTTGTGATTTTTGCGGGGAACTACCAAGGAACAGCGGGACAATTGCCAAGCTTACCAACCTAATACCACAAAATAACTTAACACTCAGCTCTAGAATGATTGCCAAAGCAATGAAGGTTATCGTTATGAAAACTTATCTCTGCCAAAATAGAGAGGCTAAGCCAACGGTTTTCTTTTTAGGAAACAGCAACCTATCAAGAACGATAATACTGCTCGAACAGCAGAACTTGTGAAAACTGAGTCAGCCGAAGCTAGGTGCCACTCGTGACTCGCAGGCACCAAATTGGCACGCAATATACACGACAACTGTTAAGTGTTCAACATTTCAACTGTAATATTACGGTTTGCTTTGTCAGAAAAAGCCTCTATACTCGACAATGCTCAACCATAGTTGGGCATTTTTCAAACTGAGTTTCACCTTGCCAAGCCACCTCGGTGGAGAAACTCGCATCTCTGATGCTGGCATAAACGATCATTTTGAAAGGATATAAAATGATTAACGCAATTAATCATCAACTGGCAGACTTTGAGCCGCCTGATGCAACATTACCCTTAACCCAAAAGCTATCACAAACGGTAGCCAATCTAAGCTCCACCCTCTTTAAGGCTGCGAAAGCCGCCATCAATACCTACAAACCTGAGAGGGCCAACATTAGCAACTTGCATCAATACGATGCTGACTCACTCAACTCAGAACAAATCGAGATGATTGAGTACTTCCAAAATAGCTTTAGGGCCAATACGGTGGGTTACGGCTCAGATGGCGACACAGCATCCATGCCAGATGACGACGATGCCAGCTCTATTGCTTCAGATGACTCATTTCATTCAGCAAGCAGCGATGAAATGACCTTTATGACCGCCAATAGTGAAGCATCATTTCAAACGGCAACATCGTCAGATTCTTTTAAAAGTGCGGTATCAAGTATCCCTTCGGAAGTCTCGTTTAATAGCGCAGACTCTACCGAAGCCTCAGTCGATTCAACGCCTGTTCAGGGTTGCTTAGCCTTTTTGAAGGAAAAACTGAGCGCCTTAGGATGTTCGCCGCTCAAAATGGCTGGGCTTGTGATTGGTGCTGGGCTCGCGATTGCAGGTGCAACATTGCTGGGCGGCCCGCCAGCGGGCATCGCTATGGCGGCAGGAATTTTACTGGGTTACCTCGCCACACAAAAGTGACTTTCTTCAACCTGAGGGGCTTTGCCCCCTCTTCTTTCTTTAAATAACCCCGTCATTGCAACGGGGTCTGGGTCAAAATACTTAAAGAAGGTCAGAAAAATCCTCTAAGCTGTCCCGAGTACCATCCGATACATCAGAAATATAGTAGTCATTGTTCACCACCGTAATTTCACTTGGAACGGGCGGTGAAGATTCCGCCTGATGTTGAGCCTCTGGCACTGATTGCTCAGCCACCACCGACCCCAAATCAACCACTCCGGCTAAACTATCGGCTAAAGCTTGAACGGATAAGGGTAAGCCCTGATTTCCATTCACCGAATGTGCCGGTGTATTCGGCGGCGCCAGCACACCAGAAGCGTTTGACGATAAGGTGGATACAGTAAAATTCATAGTCTCTCTCCATAGAAAAAAGCCTCCGAGATGGAGGCTTAACGTTAAAAATTAGCTAGCAAGCAATCGATTTTTTTCATTAATCAATTCTGCAGTGCTATTTTGCACCAGCGCTTTTTGGACACCCAAAGTATGCAAAGCGTGGACCTTTTGGGCGATGGAGCCGGGCCTTTGATTGACCGACCCCATCGCTTGCACGATTGATAGGAACGCCGCATTGTTCCCCCTAATCTTTCGATCGAGGGTTAGCAGAGTAGATGCTTTATTCCCTGCAAAGTCCTTATGAGCACCACTCGAGGGTGGCATATTCGCGTCAAATACTCTCACCTGGACATTCTCCAGGTCAAAGCCTAGACTCTTGGCTACTTGGCCGACCGCCTCAGTGCTAGCACTGCTATCACTTTTATAGCCAGTCGAACTCCCTGTTGATGATGTGTCACCAACGACACCTGACTCAACTTTCATTTTTTTGTTTCCTATAAGTTAAAAAACCATCCATCGGATGGGCTATACATAACCTCTCTCTTTAATCTTGTAGAGAAGGTATTGTATGAGGTTAATAGAGATCATATTTTTCAAGCTTAACTCCACATCACTAGAATATAGAGCTTCAACCTGTAGCCTTTCGGCCATATCGCCCAACAACTCCACGATACCCCCATCTATGATGGCTTTCGCTTTGTCGTTGCTAGAATTCTCCAGAAAAAATTGTTTCTTCAAAGTTGAAATAATATCTTCACTCATAACGAGTCCTTGTTTTGAAAGTGGTAAAAATAAACTGGGCCTACTTAAGCAAGCCCAGCTACTTAAAAACGCTTATTGAATCTGCTCAAGACGGTGCTCGAGATTCATCAATTTTGTTTGCAGCTCTGATACCTGCCTCTGGTACATAGCGGGCATTCTGCCCCTCATCCCAGAAACATTAGCCAGGTTCAGCCGCATTTGAGCTGTGCCTAACTTGCTTTTGACATCATCAATCTGTCCCTGAAGGGACTCAATGGAGTCTCCACTGGACTCGGAATCTGACCCCGAATCTCCCAGAGAAACCACCCTAACCATCATACCGGTCAGATCTGGACTCTGAGCCAAGTTTGTTGCAGCTGAAGCCATCGCTGACTGCCGAGGAGAGTCCACAGAACGAGTTAAACTCGCTGTGGTATGCGTTACATCGTCTGCTGCATTACGTCCGTTGATTCCTGCAACCATGATTATTCCTTTATTGTTGAAAGTAAGTTGAAAACAACTGCTCCCCATTGGGGGGTTTTGCTGGTGATGACCAACAAAATGGGTAGGCCTACTGGCGGCCATTGGAAGGTATTTTTGAGAAAAAATACCCTCCAATAACCGCAGGAACTATTTGGCAAATAAAGGGTAGAAGTGGAGTCTTAGAGAAGCGCTAATCAGTAGACTCGTTGAGCGCCTTGAATTGGGCGTGGCCATGTCAGCAAAATCAACCACCCAGAATGGCGCGGCATTTTACCGATTTGGCGCGTAAAAACAAGGTCATTCTCTCAAAGATTGGCACAGATTACAACATTTATAATCATCAGATTGATTATTAACCCGAAATACGCTAGCATCGAAGCGTTAGCGCCCATCCGAGCCCAACGCGCCGACTTCAGGCTCCACTTCACCTCAATAACCTCGTTATTTCTTCACCGAGCTACTACACAGGCTGGGTTTTTAGACCTCACTATTGGTCAGTAATGAGTTCTAAAAGCCCATCGGCTTTACTTTAAACTGTGCAAACGGTTTAGGGGCCTTCTTAGATAAGAAGGTTTTAGTTGTACTTAATTTTTAACATCA
>CAXQRU010000079.1:0-5999 GCA_964226685.1 Polaribacter sp.
GGTTCCATTGCTTCGGTGCTTCTTATTTTTTATTATGTGGCCGCTGTTATGGCAACTCATTTTTTTTCCACTAGCCACCCTGATTGGTTTGGCACTCTGGGGAGGTCTCTTTACACATTATTTCAAATCATGACGCTGGAAAGTTGGTCTATGGGTATATCCAGACCAATTATGGAAACGTTTCCTTATGCTTGGGCTTTCTTTATTCCATTTATTCTCATTGCCACATTTACGATGCTTAACTTATTCATAGCGATTATTGTAAATGCGATGCAGCTTCATGGTGATCCTGCTAATAAAGAGGGTGATTTAGAGTCACCCATTCTTGAGACAGAAGTGTCATTACAAGACGAGATCACTATGCTTCGTTCTGACATAAACGAATTGAAAAAACTGCTGCAGGCTAACGAATTGAAAAGGCCTGACTGTTAACTGCCAGGCTCATTTGTCGCAGCTTTTGAGCTAACAACGGATTGCCATTATTATTCAATAGGGTTCATCCAGCCATACAATTTTGTATAAATCTCGTCTTCGGTCTAAGTAGTTTCTGACAGACCCTTCATTCTGAAGTTTATCTAGCTTATCGAGATCCAAATCCACAATTAAGGTCATTTCAGTGTTTGGCGTTGTCTCTGCAATAATTGCGTCATGGGGAAATGAAAAATCAGAGGGAGAAAACACCACAGATTGGGCATACTGAATATCCGCGCCATCCACTTTTGGTAAATTGCCAACGCTGCCCGCTATTGCAACATAACATTCGTTCTCAATGGCTCTTGCATGTGCACAGCAACGAACTCTAAGATAACCATTTTTGGTATCAGTCCAAAAGGGAATAAATAAAATCTGCATGCCTTTTTCCGACAGCAATCTTGCTAGCTCTGGAAACTCAACATCGTAACAAATTAAAATGCCAATTTTACCAAAATCAGTATCAAACACTTTTAGCGAATTGCCACCTTCCATGATCCAAGCCCGTTTTTCATAGGGTGTTGGGTGAAGCTTAGGCTGTGAGTCTACTGTGCCATCTCGCCGACACAAATAGGCTATATTGGTAAGACTGCCATCATTAATTACAGGCATGGAGCCAGCAATAACATTGATGTTGTAAGAAACGGCTAGTTTCGAAATTTGGTCAACGATTTCATCGCTATATTCGGCAAGAGCTTTAATTGCATCTAGAGAGGTGTCGTACTTTCCTAAACCCATTAATGGTGCGTTAAAGAACTCGGGTAGCAAGGCAACATCACACTGATAATCTGACAAAGCGTCGATAAAAAACTCAACTTGTTGCACCAGCTCATCAACGGAGTTCACAGAACGCATCTGCCACTGAATGCAGCCAATTCGTGCCGTGTTTTTTAGGCCGCCGATTAAAGGCTGTTTGTCTCTGTTGTAATAAAGGTTGTCCCATTCTAGTAGAGTGGCATAGCCATGCGACTCTTTGTCCTCTGGTAGATAGCCGGTCAGAATTCGTTTTACATCAAAATCATTTGAAAGCTGGAAGGTTAAAATTGGGTCGTAAACTTCTTTGCGCTTTACTAGCTCAATATATTCCTGTGGCGTTAATTCGGCTGCATATTTTTTGTAATTGGGAATGCGGCCACCGGCAATAATTGCCCGCAAGTTAAGGTTTTTACAGAGTTCTTTTCTAGCTTTATAAAGGCGTCTCCCAAGTCTCATTCCTTGGTATTTCGGATCTACGAAAACATCAACGCCATATAGTACGTCTCCCAAAGGGTCATGAGTGGTTAGATAGGCGTTACCGGTTATTTCTTCATACGTATGTCGATCGCCAAATTTATGATAATCAACAATCACTGAAAAAGCCGCAGCAACAACGACACCATGGTTTTCGATACAAATTTGACCTTCAGGAAATATTTTTAACTGAGAGCGAAACTTTTTTTCTGGCCAGGCTCCACCAAAACCGGAGTAAACCTGATCCATGATGTTTTTTAGGTTTTGATAATCGCTGATTTGAAGGTGTCGGAGGTGTAGCTTGTGTTCGGATTCTTCCTCAATTTCATTCATATGTCACCTTTTTAACTATTTTTTGCGGATAAATTTTTTTGTTATGAGCACTATATATTGTTTTAGGGTGGCATATCTTTCCTTTTTTATGGGTAACAAAAATATACTGAAATAAATAACCATTATCTTAGCAGTGATGTTAATAGAATGTACATGACAATGACATAGATTTGTTTTAGTTTTTGAAAACTTTGTAATAACTTGTGAGCCAAAGTTTCAATTACAAATGCTCCAAAGGCAAGGCCCGGCTATCCATCACGCTGCGCATCACAAAGCTAGAATGCACCCCGGTGACCCCTTCAATTCGAGTCAGTTTGCCCAATAAAAATTGTTGGTAGGCTTCCATATCGGTGACGGTGACTTTTAATTGGTAGTCAGCGGCGGAGCCTGTGATCAGCAAGCACTCTTGTACTTCAGGGTAGGTTTTAACGGCGGATTCGAAGGAGTTGAAGCGATCGGGCGTATGCCTGTCCATGCTGATGCTCACAAGAGCCACCAAATTTAAGCCCAGTGCTTTGGCGTTAAGCTCGGTCACGGTTTTGCCGATGATGCCGGCTTCAGTTAGGGCTTTCACGCGTCGGGAGCAGGGTGAGGCGGACAGGCCTACCTTTTCGGCCAGTTCAAGGTTACTGATGCTGCCATCTTTTTGCAGCTCCGCCAGAATGCGTTTGTCTGTCCGGTCTAAGGTGAGAGGTTGTGGCATAGTAGGCTCCGATCTTTGGTGTAAATCACCCTATATTCGATAAATTTTGGTGGTTTGTTGCTTAATTTTGGCAATTTAATGGTAAAAAAGCAATTAAAAACCCGTTTTTAAGGCTTATACTGTAGTTGTGCAGTTCGCACTGGTTGGCTCACTCAGCTAATTCAGTGCTTCCGGTTAACACCCCTGTAGCGCTCACAAGGCGTTGGCAGGGGTGTTTGCATAACAAGCATTCATTGAAAACCATCAAGGCACTGATATGACATCGTTCAAGCATACCAAATACCGCCCGTTTCCGGTCATTAACAAAACGGATCGCCGCTGGCCCTCGCAAGTGATTACTGAGGCACCACTGTGGTGTGCCGTTGATCTTCGAGATGGTAACCAAGCTCTGATAGAGCCAATGAATGTGGCCCAAAAGCAAAAGCTGTGGCGTTTGCTGGTTAAGCTGGGCTTTAAGCAAATTGAGATTGGCTTTCCTTCGGCCTCTCAACCCGATTTTGATTTTTGCCGTTGGTTGATTGAAGAAGATCAAATCCCTGACGATGTGACTATTCAGGTGCTTACTCAGGCTCGTGATGAATTGATCGAGCGCAGTTATGAAGCCTTGAAAGGCGTTAAACGAGCCATTGTGCATGTTTATAATTCAACTTCGCCAGTTCAACGAAAAAAAGTTTTTAAAATGGATAAAGCCGGCATTGTTGATATTGCTCGCAAGGGCGCGCAAAAGGTGCTGGATGAATCCAAAAAGCATCCCAATACTCAATGGTCTTTTGAATATTCACCAGAGAGTTTTTCGAGTACAGAAATTGATTTTGCGATTGATGTCTGTAACGCCGTGATTGATGTTTGGCAGCCGACTATCGAGCATAAAGCCATTATTAATTTACCGGCAACGGTTGAGTCGGCGACTCCCAATGTCTTTGCCGATCAAATCGAAACTTTCTGCGATCAGATTAATCGCCGAGAAGCGATTTTGGTGAGTGTGCACACGCATAATGACCGAGGTTGCGCGGTTGCAGCCGCTGAGTTAGCGGTAATGGCTGGCGCTGATCGAGTTGAAGGCACCTTAATGGGCAATGGTGAGCGTACCGGTAATATGGATTTGATCACCATGGCCATGAATTTATACAGCCAAGGGATTGACCCACAATTAGATTTATCCAATGCGGATGAAATTGTCCATACGGTTGCGGAGTGCACACAGATTCCAACCCATCCAAGGCACCCTTGGTTTGGTGAGTTAGTTTACACGGCGTTTTCGGGCAGCCATCAAGATGCTATTCGTAAATGCTTGGCTGTACAGAAAAGTGATGAGCCTTGGGATGTGGCCTACTTGCCCATTGATCCGCGTGATTTAGGGCGCGATTATCAATCGGTGATTCGCGTGAACAGCCAGTCGGGTAAGGGCGGTGTCGCTTACATACTTGAAAATGATTATGGCCTGCAATTGCCTCGTTGGATGCAAATTGAGGCGAGTCGCGCGGTGCAGCGATACGCTGAGAATGAATCGACGGAGGTAAGCCCTGATCAGATTTGGGCTATCGTTCAGCAAGCCTACATGAGTGCTTCTGGTTATCATTTACAGTCTTATCACTTGGATCGCAATGGCGACCAAGAAGTGATTCGAGCCACCTTGTCTCATAGTGATGAAAACAATTGTGCGATGGCCGTTCATGGCGAAGGTAAGGGCGCTTTATCGGCTTTCTGTGCAGCGTTAGAAAAAGCCTTTTCTCTGCCCATTAAAATCATGAACTATGATCAGCACGCGATGGATAGCGGTAGCGATTCTCGTGCAGTGAGTTATTTGCAGGTCAAAATAGGCAATGAAAAGTATTGTTCCATTGCCATGCATGACGATGTGATTAATGCGAATTTGGAGGCGATTTTAATTTGTGTGAATCAGGCTCGGTCTCAGTTGGCTGAGAAAGAGGTGGGGTGATAAACCTAGTTGAGCAGTTTCAAAGTGATTGCCTTTGAAGCTGCTCTAATGGTTCATGTCAGCATATTCGGATTCAGTTGCCATAGCGCATAATTCAAAAATCCCGCAAACCCTACCCACGACAAATAAGGCAGCATGAGTGCTCCCGCTAATTTATCGGCTTTCCAAAAGTAGGCTGTGGTTGCCGCAATAAGCCCCCAAAGTATCAACAGCTCTATGAAAGCGGCACCGCCTAAGTGCCAGGCAAAAAACAGCCAGCTCCAAAGTGCGTTGAGTGCTAGCTGTATCATAAAAAGCATCAGCGCCGTTTTATTAGCGAGTACACCCCCTCGGCGCCATACCAGCCAGGCGGAGATCGCCATCAGTGCGAATAGGGTCGTCCAGACCGGGCCAAATACCCAGCCCGGCGGCGCCCAACTGGGTTGGGTGAGCGAGGCATAAAAGCTTTTCGCCTGTAGGGAGGCAATAGCGCCAATGGCCGATGTGCCAAAGCAGAGGGCAAGGGCGATGAGTAAGCCTAGTGTTTGTCTAGCTCTTGAGAATGTCGTTATGGTCATAAAGGCATATACGTCGTTAGTGGCATTTGGTATTCTTTCGTCATGATAAATAAAACAGGCTTTGAGATCATCGACAATGCGCTTGCTAACGAGCAGGTCGATGAATTGTTGCAAGGTATAGAATCTGTTGGCTTGATTCAAGCATCAGGCATTCGTCATATTCAAAATAAATCCGCTGCGGTCAAGCAGTTCTGTCAATCGCCTCAAATAGTTCACTTGGCCGAGCGATATTTGCAAGGGCAGGCACACTTAGTGCGGGCCATCTTTTTCAATAAAACGCCGAGCAATAATTGGCTGGTAACCTGGCACCAGGATAAAACCGTGGCGGTATCGGATTATTTTGAGGCGCCTGGCTGGGGGCCTTGGAGTGAGAAAGAGGGCGTTTTACATGTGCAGCCTCCGTTAGAGGTGTTGGAGCGGATGATCACTTTGCGTTGCCACTTGGATGCCGCCACACTCGACAATGGCTGTTTGCGAGTGATTGCGGGCAGTCATCGGCAGGGTTTACTCAGCCAAAATAGTATCGCAGAGCTTGTTGCCAGCGACGATATGGTTGATTGCCTGATGGATAAAGGGGCGATTCTTGCTATGCGCCCTCATCTTTTACACGCCTCCAGCAAAGCTCGGGTGCCGTCAAGGCGGCGGGTATTGCACCTAGAGTACTCGGATTACCGCTTACCAGAAGGTGTCGCATGGGCTTAAATCATTAAGATCGGAAGAGCGTCGTGTAGGGAAAGAGTGTATAAGCTGGTGTAGATCTCGGTGG